>JACCWY010000137.1 GCA_013697395.1 Chloroflexota bacterium
CGACCGGCGCGCCGCAGGTGAGCCGATCGCCTACATCCGTGGCTTCAAGGAGTGGCACTCGCTCCGCATCCGGACCGATCGGCGCGGGCTCATCCCGCGGCCGGAGACCGAGCTGCTCGCCGACGCGACGGTGGCCGAGATCGACGGCCGCCTGGCCGGCCACGCCGCGTCGGTCGTCGTGTGGGAGATCGGGACCGGCTCGGGCGCGGTGGCCCTCGCACTCGCGCTGCGGTTCCGCTCCGCGCTGGAGTACGGGCGGGCCAGGCTGATCGCCACCGATGCTTCCCCGGAGGCGCTCGACCTTGCCGCAGAGAACCTGGCCGCGCACCGCGGCGACGGCCTCCTGACGCTGGCGGTCGCGGATCTGCTCGAGCCGGCCGGCAGATCGCTTCCGCGGCCGGATGTCGTCGTGGCCAACCTTCCATACGTCTCGAGCGCCGAGGTGGACGCCCGTCACGGATCGCTCGGCTACGAGCCGCGCATCGCCGTCGATGGTGGCGCCGATGGCCTGCAGCTCCTGCGGCGCCTCCTCGCCGACGTCCCCCAACGGGCCGCCGTCGGTGCGACCGTGCTGCTCGAGATCGGCGTGGGGCAGGCGACGGAGGTCGCGGCGCTCGCTCCAGCCAGCGCGTTGGTCAGCGTCGTGCCGGACCTGGCGGGGCTCGACCGCGTCCTGCGACTCGACCTGCGGCGGCCCGTCGCATGACCGACCGGCTTCCGGCGACGGCCGAGGGGATCGCGCGGGCCGTCGCCCTGCTAGCGGACGGAGTCGTGGTCGCCTTCCCGACCGACACGGTCTATGGCGTCGGAGTGGCGGCATCGCATTCCGAGCGGCTCGGGGCGCTCTTCGAGCTGAAACGGCGCCCGCCGGAGCGGCGGATCGCGATGCTCGTGGCGGACCTGGACCAGGCGGTCGGCGCGGGAGGGCTAGCCGACGAGCGGGCGCATCGGCTTGCCGGACGCTTCTGGCCCGGCGCCTTGACGCTCGTGCTGGCCACTGCCGATGGGGAGACGCGGGGCTTTCGCGCACCCGACCATGCCGTCGCCCTGGCCCTGATCCGCGCCGCGGGTCCGATCCTTGCGACCAGCGCGAACCGCTCGGACGAGCCGGATACGCTCGGCGCCGATGAGGTGCTGATCGCCTTCGCGACGCAGCAGGACGAGCTGGAGGCGGTCCTCGACGGCGGGCCAGTCCCCGGAGGCGTCGCCTCCACGGTGCTCGACGTGTCCGTCAGTCCCGCGAGGATCCTGCGTGACGGCCCGGTCACCCGCGAGGACCTTGCCGGGGTCGTCGACCTGGCCTGACGGGGTCGGCTGCGGTGATTTCGATCAGGTATGCACCGCATGACTGCTGGGGCTCATCCCGTCCGAACTGGCTGGCAGGTATGCATGGCTGGACTGGTAGCGCGACAACCGGGCCGGCCCGGAGCATCCTGGACCGGGTGCCGTGCTCGCCGCACACCCCGTTGGAGCCGACGATGCGGCCCCAACCGCCGCCACCAGTCCCGGGGTGCATACCTGATAGGGAACCCACGGAATGAGGCCGGGAGATTGACCGGAGCCGGTATCATGACGCCAGTGGCGCCTTACGCGCCGAACCTCGATCTCCGGCGCTCACGCCGCCGGCCTCGCGAGGCAAAGGGGAACGTCGGCTTCCTCGGGACTGTTTCCGTCTCGCCTGCCGCGCGAGCGATCCAGGAGCGTGAGTCCGGTTCGTCGCGCTGAGCAAGAAAGCGAAGACGATGACCACCCAGAAAACCTTCAAGCAGCGCGTTCGCGCGCGCTCCGCCAAGACCGGCGAGTCCTACACGGCCGCCCGCGCTCAGCTGCTGCGCAGGGCCGATGCGCCTTCCGGCGCGACCGAACCCACGGTCGATGCCATCGAGCTGACCGGCGTGTCGGAAGAGGCCATGCGCGGCGCAACGGGTCGCACCATCGGTGAATGGCTCGAGATCCTCGACGCCTGGGGTGCCCGCGAGCAGAAGCACACGCAGATCGCGCGCTGGCTCGTGAGCGAGCACGGGATCCCCGGCTGGTGGGCCCAGAACGTGACCGTGGGCTACGAGCGGGCCCGCGGCATGCGCGTCAGGCACCAGGAGCCCGGCGGGTTCTCCGTCAGCGTCAGCCGGACGATCAGCGCGTCCGGGGATCGAATCTCCGATGCCTTTACCGACGGCACGCAGCGCGCGCGATGGCTGCCGGATGCTCCGATCTCGATCCGCACCGCCAACCGCGGCCGTTCCGCGCGTTTCGACTGGGGCGACCCGCCGTCGCGCGTCGGGTACAACTTGTTCCCGAAGGGCGAGGGCAGGACGCAGATCGGCCTCGCCCACGAGAAGCTCCCCGACGCCGATGCGGCGGCGCGCATGAAGGCCATGTGGCGTGAGCGCCTGACGGCGTTGAAGGCCCTGCTCGAGCCGTCCTAGCCTGCTGCGACGGCCGGGCCGGATCCCGCCGGCGTCCTGTTTCCGGCCTTGCGCTCAGGGTGCCGATCTGTCGGGTCACAGGGCGCCAGAGGCGGCGCTGACGTATCCATGGGCCTTGTGGAAGGGGCGGTGCCGCACGCTCGCGCACCGCCATGTGCGCGGCGGCCCGATGGATCGGCAACTGGCCGCCGCGTACACTCCACGCCGAGATGCGCGTCGCGATCGGCTCCGACCATGCGGGCTTCCACCTCAAGGGCGAGCTGTGCACGCTCCTCGACGAGCTGCGCATCGAGTACCGCGACTTCGGGACATTCGACACGCGCACGGTCGACTACCCCGATCTCATCGCGCCGGTCGCCCGGGCGGTGGCGCGCGGCGACTTCGAGCGTGGCATCGTGCTGGGTGGGAGCGGGACCGGCGAGGCGATCGTAGCCAACAAGGTTCGTGGCATCCGCTGCGTGGAGGCCGCCGATCCGGTGACGGCTCGCCTTGCCCGTGAGCACAACGACGCCAACGTCCTGAGCATGGGTGCGCGAATCGTCGGCACCGAGGTCGCCAAGGCCTGTGTCCGAGCCTTCCTCGAGGGCGAGTTCGCCGGCGGCCGGCACCAGCCGCGGGTCGAGAAGATCTCGCGCGTCGAGGCGGAGGAGGCGAGGGGCTGAGCCTGTCGCTGACCGCGGCCGACCGTGCCCTGCTGGGCGGCGCGCCCGGCGACGGCACGGCCTTCGCGATGCGGCTGGTCGTCCGCGCGGCGGAGGCCACCGGCGCCACCGAGCTGATCGACGTCAGCGGCGCGCATGTCGACTCGTGCCTGTACCACGGCGAGGCCAGCCTCGACTTCGTCGACCGCCTAGTGGACGGCGGCGCCCGCGTCGGCGTTCCGACGACGCTGAACGTCGGCGCGGTGGATCTCATCCATCCTGAGACCTATCGCGGCGACCCGCGGACCGCGGAGCGCGGCCGGCTTCTGATGGACCGATACCGCGCGCTCGGGGCGCGGGCGACCTTCACCTGCGCTCCCTACCAGCTCGCCGATTCTCGCCCGTCCCTTGGCGAGCAGGTCGCATGGGGCGAGTCGAACGCGATCGCGTTCTGCAACAGCGTGCTCGGTGCGCGGACGAACCGGTACGGCGACTTCCTCGACATCGCAGCCGCGATCACCGGCCGGGTGCCGTACGCCGGACTGCACCGGACCGATGCCCGTCGAGCCACGATCGTCCTTCGCCTGGCCCCCGACGTCCCCGACGCCCTGCGCGATGCCGACGTTCTGTTCCCGGTGCTCGGGATCGTGCTCGGGAGGCGAGCGGGTTCGGCAGTCGCCGCCATCGATGGCTTCCCGTCGGGCCAGTCCGAGGACCGGCTGAAGGCGCTCGGCGCCGCCGCCGCCTCGTCGGGATCGGTCGCGATGTTCCACGTCGTCGGCTCGACGCCGGAGGCACCGACGCTCGAGGACGCGCTTCATTCCGACCAACCCGACGCTGTGGAGCACATCGGCCTTGCGGAGCTGCGCGTCGCCCGCGACCAGCTGTCCACCGCCCGGGGGGATCAGCTGGCTGCGGTGTCGCTCGGGACACCCCACGCGTCCGCGGCGCAGCTCCGGGGGTACGCCGCGCTCATCGCCGACCGCCGTGTGCATCCTGACGTCCACTGCCTCATCTCGACCGGGCGAGACGTGCTCGTGTCTCAGCCGCAGGCGGCCGGCCGGCTTCGCGACGCCGGGGTCGAGCTCCTCGTCGACACGTGCAGCTACATCGCGCCAGTCCTCCGCTACACGGATGGGGCGGTCATGACGGATTCGGCCAAGTGGGCCCACTACGCGCCGGGCAACGTCGGCGTCGACGTGGCGTTCGGCTCCGCGCGCGAATGCATCGACTCGGCGGTGTCCGGCCGCGTCGTCCGCGACGGAAGCCTGTGGGGCGACTCGTGACCGGCGTCTCCGGTCGTGCGCTCGTCCTGGATGAGCCGCTCAGCCTGTGGGGCGGCATGGATCCGACGACGGGCGAGCTCATCGACGCGCATCACCCACAGCGCGGGGCGCGCCTGACCGGACGCGTCGTGGTCATGCCGTCCGGACGAGGCTCGTCCTCGTCCGCATCGGTCCTGGCCGAGGCAGTTCGTGCGCGAACCGCGCCGGCAGCGATCCTCCTGGGCGAGCCGGACCTGATTCTGGCGATCGGCTCGGCCGTCGCCGAGGAGCTCTACGGCGTGGCGGTCCCGATCGTCGTGCTGCCGGCGGACCGGCTCGCTGCCATCCGCGACGGCACCGCGCTCCTCATCGGTCGCGATGGATCGGTCAAAACGGCTTGACCATCATCAGGTAGAGGATCACGAGGAATGCAGCCAGCCCCGCGACGGCCACCGGGACCGGGTTCCACGCGTCGAGCTGCCGGCGGAGCTCAGCGGGATCCTCCGGCGGAGCAGCCTGGTCCTTCTTGATCGGGACGGGCGGCATGCCGGCGGCTGCCCGAATCGGGTTGAGGCGGAAGGAGACGAGCGGCGTCATCGCCAGGCCAACGGCGACGAACAACACGAGCGAGATCCAGATCCACAGCTCGCCCCACCACCCGCCGAGGAACCCGGCCAGCACCCCGCTGATGAGACCCGTCAGGACGACCACGCCGGTGGGGACCCCGAGCGAGAACCGCGACAGGTCGAGGAGGGCTCGCACCCGCGCGGGATCCTCCTCGCGCTTGAGTCGGAACGCCACGGCCATCGAGGCGCCGTGTGCGATGAAGAAGAGCAGGACCGTCGATGCGTGCAGGAAGACAACCCAGGGATAGAGGTCCATCGGCTTTCGATCTCCCGCGGTGGCTGGCCGCCGCAATATAGCGGGTGTCGCCCGCTCATCGCGAGGCCGGCCCGGCCGCCACCGATGACGATCACCTCGTCCCACGGCGGGAGTCTAGACTGCGCTCATGGACTTCTGGGCATCCCTCGATGAGGAAGATCCGGAGATCGCGCAGGTCGTGCGCGACGAGGAAGAGCGCACGCGGTCCCACCTCGAGCTGATCGCGTCGGAGAATTATCCGAGCCTGGCCGTGCTCCAGGCGATGGGGACCGTCCTGACCGGCAAGTACGCCGAGGGCTATCCCGGCCGTCGGTATTACGGCGGCTGCGAGGTCGTGGACGTGGCGGAGAACCTGGCGCGCGATCGCGCGAAGGAGCTCTTCGGCGCGGAGCATGTCAACGTCCAGCCGCACGCGGGCGCGCAGGCCAACATGGCCGTGTACCACGCCCTCCTCGAACGCGGCGATACGGTCCTTGGCCTGAGCCTCGACCAGGGCGGACACCTGACGCACGGTTCCCCGGTCAACTTCTCAGGTCAGTACTACGACTTCGTGGCGTACCACGTCGACCGTGAGACTCACCTGATCGACATGGACGAGGTACGTTCGCTGGCCCGTGAGCGCAGGCCCAGGATGATCGTCACGGGCGCGACCGCGTACCCGCGGTTCTGGGACTTCGCGGCCTTCCGCGAGATCGCGGACGAGGTCGGCGCCCTCCTCTTCACCGACATGGCCCACTTTGCCGGCCTCGTCGCCGGCGGCGTCCACCCATCTCCGGTCCCGCACTCAGACGTCGTGACGACCACGACCCACAAGACGCTGCGCGGTCCGCGCGGTGGGATGATCCTGAGCCGGGAGCAGTACGCCAAGGCGATCGACAAGAGCGTCTTCCCGGGCATCCAGGGCGGCCCGCTCATGCACGTCATCGCCGCGAAGGCCGTCTCCTTCCGCGAGGCGATGTCCGCCGAGTTCCGCGCCGATCAGCAGGCGACGGTCGACAACGCGCGCGTGCTGGCTGCCGCGCTCGCCGAGCGCGGAGCCTCAATCATCTCCGACGGGACCGATAACCACCTGATGCTGGTCGACGTGCGTCCCCTCGGTGTGAACGGCAAGGAGGCCGATGCGGCCCTCGGCCAGGTACGCGTCACGGTGAACAAGAACACGATTCCCTACGATCCGGAGAAGCCGATGATCGGCTCCGGCATCCGGGTCGGCACGCCTGCGGTCACCTCGCGCGGCATGCGCGAGGCGGAGATGCGGGACATCGCCGCCCTCATCGTGGACGGGATCGCGGCGCGCGGCGACGAGGCCGCCCAGGCGGAGATTCGGGGTCGAGTCGCGTCGATCGTGGACCGCTTCCCGGTCCCCGGCCTACCCGCCACTCGCGCGGCGGCCGACGTACCGGCGTAGTCGCGCGGACCCGCCATCCATCCGACCACGCCTCCTGCGCGCGGTCAACCGAGCGAAATTCACCCGAGGCCTGCGCCGCGTGCGATTCTCGCGACCGATCGAGCGCCCACGCGCGCGAGCTGCACTTCGCGGTGTGGCTCCCGCTGCCGGTCGCTCGATTGATCGCGCAAACGGCACGTGAGCATCGGCCAAGGTGAATTCGCTCCATAGAGCGAGCAGCGCCGCGCGACGGACGAGTGTGTGGCCGGAGGTGGACCGGGGCATGCGACCGAGCTGGTTGGAACGCGGCCGTCCTGCACAACGTGCGGGCTCAAGCCCATTGCACGGCGGCGGCGCGGCCGAGTCGCGTCTCCTGAGCGTGGATTGGCCCGGAGCTGGACCCATCCCCCGCCCGATGTGCTGCTCCGCGCACATTGTTCAATCCGAGGCCCGGCGACCTGTCCGGGGAGCGGCCAAGCATCACCCGGCCCCACGAGGGCGCACGGCGGCATGAACGGGAGGCCTCGGCTATACTCCCGGCGTCCGACCGCTGTGAGTCGAACTCGAATGTCACAACTTACTCAGTTGGGGCTCATCAAGATCCTGGCCCAGGTGACCGCGATCATGGTGATCCCCATTGCGGGAGGCGCGGTCGCCGGACTCGTCCTTGACCGAATGCTTGGAACCTCGCCGCTCCTGGTGCTGATCGGGTTGGGAGTCGCGACGCTGATCTCGGCCATCGGTATCTGGCTCCTCATCCGCGCGGGCGTGCGGAAGGGATACACCGATGGGGGTTGAGCCACATGGGGAATCGCCCGGGGGATCCCGAGGGAAATCCGAGGGCACGCCCTCGACGCGCCCGCCGAACTGGGCCCTGGGAATGGATCTCGGCATACGGCTCGGGGTATCGGTGGCACTTGGCCTCGGAGGCGGACTGCTGCTGGACAGCTGGCTACGAACGAGCCCGATCTTCACGCTGATCGGGATGGTGCTGGGCATCGGTGCGGCGATGGTGACGATCTGGAACGTCGCCCGCGATGCCATGAGGAGATAGATGCCGGAGGAAGAGGGCGAGAGCCTGATTCACGTCGCGATCGAGGCGGAGACGCTCTTCACGATCGGCCCGCTGGCGTTCACGAACTCGATGGTCGGTGCGCTGCTCGCCTCCGGGGTGCTGCTGCTCGGCGCCTGGTACATCTCCCGGCACCCGTTGCTTGTTCCGGGTCGCCTGCAGAGTGCGCTGGAGCTGCCGATCGAGATGATGGCGGGGATCATCTCTGGATCGACGAGCCGGTGGCGCAGCTATGCGGCGCTCATCCTCGGGCTATTCCTGATGATCCTGGTAGCGAACTGGGTCGGCCTGCTGCCCGGGGTCGGGACGATCGGAATCACCCACGTCGACGAGGCCGGCCACGAGGCGGTCATCCCGATCGTCCGGCCCGCGAGCGCCGACCTCAACTTCACGCTCGGCCTGGCGATCATCGCGTTCGTGATGTTCGTGTACTGGGGGGTCCGGGCCCACGGCGGATGGGGCTACCTCAAGGAGCTGATGGGCCAGCCGCTGTACATGGCGCCGCTCATGTTCCCGATCAACCTGATCAGCGAGTTCAGCCGGCTCATCAGCCTCTCGATGCGACTCTTCGGCAACATCTTCGCCGGCGAGGTGCTGATCGCGACGATGCTCGCGCTCACCACGGCGATCGTGTTCGTCCTGCCGCTGGCCTTCTTCGTCCCGGCCGTCTTCCTGGGGCTCGAGCTCCTGTTCGGCCTCGTCCAGGCGCTCGTCTTCGCGCTGCTGGCGATGACGTACATCAGCGTTGCGATCGCGGAAGGACAGCCGGGCGGCCATGACACTGAC
>JACCWY010000165.1 GCA_013697395.1 Chloroflexota bacterium
TTCCGCCGAGGTCCATCCCGATGACATGCGAGACCACATGGAGAGCGGCTCCCAGCCCGGTACCGAGCAGCGCGGCAGCGAGCACATCCGCGCGGGGCATCGCTACCGCGAGAAGGAGCACTGCCCCAAGCCCGATTTGGAAGGCGCCGATGTCTTGAATGAAGTGCTGGTTGTAGGGTTCGAATCGGGCGAGCGCCTCAAAGAACGAGCTGGGGCTCACCATCACCCACGCGCCGAAGCCGACGAAGCCGATTCCACCTGCGGCTGCGACGGCCCGTGGCAGCCAGCGACCCATGTCGGCCCTCCGTTCCCGCCGCCGCCGGCATCAAGCGCTCACCCCGCCTCGGTCATTCTAGGCCGCAGTGGCTGGTGCAGTAGTCCGCCGACTGGTCGCGACGTTCGGATCGGTGCGTGAGGATACCGGCGGCTTTTCGGACAGTCGGTGGGCGCTCGGGGTGGCACGGTCATTGCGTGTCCAGCGGTTACCAATTCGCACGCGAGATGACTGCCATGTTTGGATTCGGAATCGTCGGTCTGATCATCGTGATCATCGTCATCCTGTGGCTGCTCGGCTACATCGGCTGATGAAAAGCACCCCTTCCGTCGCGATGTAAAGGTCGTCGGTACGGAGCGGCGTAGAGTCCGCCCATGCGCGACCCGAGGTCATCGACTCGCTCGACGCCCTCGAGCGCGGCTCCCGCGCCTTCGATGCGATCAGTGACGAGCAGGACGCCCACTACTCGGCGCACAGCTTCGTGCGCTGGGTGCGGCTGGAGACGATGGCGCCGCGGGACGGCGAGCGGCGGATCGACGTGCGGGACGAGGCGGCCTAGCCTCTAGCACCATCGCGCATAGTTCGCCCCGGCCGATCAGACCCCTCCCACCGGGCATGTCGGCGTGCCACGACAGTGCGATCAGCCAGGCCCTCGCAGCCGCCGGAGGTCCTCCGCCACCTGCTCGATGTGCAAGAGCGCGTCGCCGAGCCGGGCGTCTTCCTCGTCGGTAAGCTCCACTTCACCGAGCTCCACGACGTCACGCCGAGCGATGCGCTGCGTCTGCACGGCCATCCCCGCTGCGATGTCGATCATCGTGGTAACTGTTGCCTGCTGTCTCGCGGTGCGGCGTGGCATTCGGTGTCTCTCCTGCGGGTGAGTGACCGAAACAGTCGCGGCTAGTCGCTTTCGAACCGTCCACTAATACTAAAAAGCGGAAATCGTCCTAGCAACGGCTGCACTTCTAGGTCCTTCATTGCGTGCCCGGGAGTTCGCCGAGCGGGTAACGATGGATTCGCCCATCCTCCCCGGTTGCAACCCATACGGATCCGAAGCCGATTGCGAACGAGTGCGGCCTTGCCGCCACGCTGACGGTCTCCCCGACCTCGAGGGTGGCGAGGTCGATCTCGGACAGGAGGAAGTCGTCATCGCCATGGTGGTACGTCGCCAGCCACGCCGGTCCGCCGTCGATGGCGAGGGGCCGGCCATCCAACTCGCCCACCTGCTCACCGCTGATTGCATCGAACACCATAACCCGCGGGAGGTCGCAGTACGCGGCCCAAACGCGACCCGATGCATAGCCGACATGGCACGGCCGATACGAGAGCGGAAGCTCACCCACGACCTCGTTGCTGGCGGGGTCGATCTGCGTGATTGTGTCTTCACTGGCCGAAACAGACCAGATCATGTTGGCACCGGCCGCGAGGCTCACGGGCCCGCCCCCTCCGGGTCGGGAGACTTCGATCTCTTGCAGCACGCTATCCGTCGCCGGATCAATGCGGCTGACCGTCCCGGAATGGTCGTTGGGTACCCAGATCGAGCCGAACGCGGTGATCGATTCCACCGGCAGCAGGCCGACCTCGATCTCAGCGGTCTTCGCGCCGGATGCGGCGTCGAATCGCTCGATCCATCCCCGGTCAGGGTGCTCGCGGCTGGCCCAGACAGACCCGAATCCGGCGTTCAGCCCGAACGCAGCGGACAGCCCATCGACCAGGAGGGTCGCCACTTGCGTATCCGGATCAATGCGGGCGATCTGTCGGTCGGACTGCACATACAGCGCGTCCTCGCCCGCGATGATGTTCCATGCCGGTCCGCCCCATGAGACCGTGTCGGCGGGCTCGACGGCCGCGATGGGCCGACTTGATGCGGAGGGCGATGGCGACTCGCTGCTGGTGGGTGCGCCTTCCGAATCTGGTGGGGAAGGGGTTGTGTTGACAGCGCCGCAACCCGTGACCGCGAGCGCGAGCGCCGCCGCTGCTGCCCATGTGGTCGTGCGCCTACCTTGGACGTCGGCGCGACCAGGGTGGCCGCCAGGATGAAAATGAAGGCGACGCATCGGATGGGATCCTCCGGACTCGGGTGAGCGCTGGTCGGCTCTTCTCATCTGACACCGCAGCGTGGCCTTTGGTTCGGACCGCTGACCCCTATGGCGCGATCACGATTACCTCGTCCGTCCGCGTGCCGATGTACAGGCGATCGGGTCCGGCCACGAGGTTCGTGCAGTCGCAACCGCGCATGTCGATCTGGCGACCCGCAGTCCAGGCCAGCGTTTCGCGATCGAGTCGCACGAACTCGCCCCTGAAGGTGAGGCCCCAGGGTTGACCGTCGAGGATCGCGAGCGCCATCTCCTCAGTGCGAGCGACCACCCGCCGCTCCGCGATGCTGAACCGCTCGAGCGGCCGAGAGTTGTTACCGGCGATCCAGAGGGAGTCGCCATCGGGCGTGAGGGCGATGCTGCTCAGCGCGATCTCATACTCGCCGAGGGTCTGAACCGTCTGCGGATCCATCAGGAGCAGCCGCTGCTCGCGCCACAGTGATACCCAGAGTCCCTCATCCGTCACGGCCAGGCCGGATGGCCCTCCGGGGAGCTGGATCCGATCCCTGATCTCGCCCGTCTCGGCATCAAGGTGCACGACGACGTCACGATCGAAATCGGTCATGTAGAGGTCGCTGCCGGTCGAGATCATCTGGTAGCCAAGCGCGTCGACCTCGAAACGGTCCACGACCTGATTCGTCTGCGGATCGATGCGGACAATGGCGTTGTCGACTCCCGCGCTAGCCCATACCCAGCGGTTATCCAGGGCCGGCGCCATGTTGTAGGGCCGGTCCGCCGGCCCTGAGACCTCGATGGTCGCCAGAATCTCGCCGGTGACCGGGTCCATGCGCACGAGCGTCCCCGGGGGATCGCTGGCCAGCCACAGCGAACCATGGCCGTAGGCAGTTGGAATGCCGGGCTCAGTGGGGGCGAGCGTGCGCTCGACCGTGCCCGCTGTGGGCAGGGAATCGAGCGGCGGCGGTTCGAGCTGGATGAGCGAGGGGAAGGGCGTCGGACTGCCGTCGGCCGGGTCGCCGACTGATGGCCCGTCCGCAGGCAGAAGCGTCGCGACGCCAAGCGCCACCAGCGCAATTACGGCCGCCGCCGCCAGACGTGAGCCGGTGGAGAACCAGTCGAGTCGGCGGGGCCGGCCGATCTCTTCGACGCGGTCGACCACCTCTGCCAGCAGGTCGACCGGGGGCTCGAGCCCACTGAGAGCGCTCAGCTGATCTTCGACGGGGCGGGGGAGCGGTTCCCGTTTCAAAAGCACATCGCGCTCGTGGCGCCGGTTCATGCCGGATCCTCCGCGAACCGATGCCTCAGGGCGCTGAGCGCCGCGTGCAAACGGGACTTGACTGTGCCCTCGCGCAGCCGAGCGTGGCGGCCACCTGCCGAAGGGGCAGATCGGCGAGGTAATGAAGGACCACCACGGCGCGCTGGTCGGGCCCGAGGTCCGCCAGCGCGTCTTCGACCGCCCAGTGGACAGGCAGCCCACTCATTGGCTCGTGGACCAGTCGATCCGCATGCCCGGCCAATAGGTCGAACCGAATGGCCGGATGCCGGCGCCGGGTACGAAGCACATTGCGCGCGCGATTCATCAGGATGCTGCGGAGCCAGGGCTCGAGTCGGTCGGGTCGCTTGAGCCGATGGAGTTCCTTCCAGGCGCTTACCAGCGTCTCCTGCGTCACGTCTCGCGCTTCCTCCGGTCCGACCATGGCAGCTGCGAGTCGGTACAGGCGGGCGGTGTGCGGTTCTATGAGGCGCTCGAACGCGCGGACATCGCCATGCCCCGCATCTTCAACGAGGTGCTCCACCCACCCCATCCCTCCGTCCGGAGCGTGACGAGATAGCTCCGCCAGTCCTTGTGACCCTACACGCGGGTGCAACGACCTGTCCATGGACGTCAGGCATTTTTCTCGTGACGCTCTGATACCTACCTGACACCGGCGCCACTGAATTGGTTCGGAGATTCTCCGCAGCCGATGGGCGGGCGGAGGACACCGGCCGTTGCATCGCACCCTGACTCAGGAACGACTTACCGCCCCCGTCCCCTTCACCGAACGCGGGAGTCCATGCCGTGGGCGAGGTCGTACAGTCAGACGTAGCCCTCGGCTTCCCTCGTGCCGGAGCCCTCGGCTTCCAACGAGCCCGTCCC
>JACCWY010000232.1 GCA_013697395.1 Chloroflexota bacterium
TCCCTATGATGGGCCGATGCAGGACGCGCCCGGCGCCATCGTCGCCTTCGAGCACGTGACCAAGCGCTATGGAGGCCCCGATACCCCGCCGGCCGTCGACGACCTCAGCCTGACCATCCCGGCCGGGGAGATCTGCGTCCTGGTGGGGCCGTCCGGCTGCGGCAAGACGACCAGCATGAAGATGGTGAACCGGCTCATCGAGCCCACGAGCGGGCGCATCACCATCGGCGGCGAGGACGTCATGAGCCTGCCGCCGGTCGAGCTGCGCCGTCGGATCGGGTACGTCATCCAGCAGGTGGGGCTCTTCCCGCACCTCACCATAGGCGACAACGTGGCGGTCGTCCCGAGGCTCCTGCGCTGGAAGGCACCGGCCATCCGCGACCGGACGGACGAGCTGCTCGAGCTGGTCGGCCTGGACCCCGGCCAGTATCGGTCCCGCTATCCGAACGAGCTCTCCGGCGGCGAGCGCCAGCGGGTCGGGGTGGCTCGAGCGCTGGCCGCCGATCCGCCGGTCATGCTCATGGACGAGCCGTTCGGTGCGGTCGACCCGATCCGCCGCGATCGGCTCCAGAACGAGTTCCTGCGCCTCCAGGAGAAGGTGCGCAAGACGATCATCTTCGTCACCCACGACGTCGACGAGGCGATCAAGATGGGCGACCGCATGGCCATCCTGCAGCGCGGCGGGATCCTCGCCCAGTACGACGCGCCGGCCGCCATCCTGGCCAACCCGGCCTCGGAGTTCGTCGAGCGCTTCGTCGGCGCCGATCGCGGCCTGAAGCGGCTCTCGCTCGCGCGGGTTCGCGACCTCGAGCTGATCGAGGCCGTCCCGGTCCGCGCGGGCGAGGAACGCGCAGGCGTCCGCCGCCGGCTCGACCGCGTGGAGGAGCTCGACTACGCGCTCCTCGTCGACGATCAGGATCGGCCGCTCGGATGGATCGACCAGGCCGACCTCACCGGCGATGGGCCGATCAACGCCGACGCGGCCACGCCGGGGGCACCCACGGTCGAGCGCGAGACGACCCTGCGCGACGCCCTCTCCGCGCTGCTCGGCTCGTCGGTTCAGCTCGGCGTCGTTGTGGACGAGCGGGATCGGGTCCTTGGCCTCGTCAGCGTCGACGCCATCGGCGAAGCCCTTCGAGTTCCGGTCGCGTCAGTGGATGGCACCCAACACCCGGTCGGCGAGGCCGTGGTCTGATGGACTGGGCGTGGCTCGGGCGCAACCTCGATGACCTGGCACTTCGGACGCTCGATCACGTCGTGATGACCGTCCTGGCCCTGGTCATCGGGTCGGTCATCAGCTTCGCGTTGGCGCTGATGATCCGGAGCCGCCGCTCGCTGCACGGACCGATACTCGCGGTCAGCGGAACCCTGTATGCCATCCCCAGCCTGGCGCTGTTTGCCATTCTCATTCCGTTCACCGGCCCGCAGAGCCTCCTGGCCGCGGAGATCGCGCTCGTCAGCTACACAATCCTCATCCTGGTCAGGAACTTCCTCGCAGGGTTTGAGGGCGTACCGCCAGACGTGGTCGAGGCGGCGACCGGCATGGGGTTCACGTCTTCCCAGCGCCTCTGGAGGGTCGAGCTGCCGATTGCCCTGCCGGTGATCGTGGCGGGCTTGCGCATCGCCACGGTCACGATCATCGGCCTCGTCACGGTCACTGCGCTGATCGGGCTCGGCGGGCTCGGCTACGTGATCATCGAGCTCGGTTATCGTCGCTTCAACCTGACGGCAACCCTCGCCGGCACGCTCGGGGCGATCCTGCTCGCGGTGCTCGCCGATCGCGGATTCGTCCTGCTTCAGCGCGTCCTCACACCGTGGGCTGCGCGCCGCCGGGTGGCCTGAAAAGATGGAGTTCGCTGGCAAGGTCGTCGGGTGGTTCACCGATCCGGTCAACTGGAGCGGAAACGACGGGATCCCGATCCGCCTGGCCGAGCATCTCGTCCTGTCCGCGACACCGCTCGTCATCGCGCTCGTCATCGGTCTGCCGCTGGCGGCGTGGGTCGGCCACACCGGCAGGTTCGCGGGCCTCGCGATCAACGTCACGAACGTCGGTCGCGCCATCCCGTCGCTGGCGATCATGGCGCTGGCCGCCATGCTGATGAGCCGATTGCTGGTAGACATAGGCCTGCGACGCGAGGCTGGCGAGATCTCAACGATCGTCGCGATGGCCGCGCTCGCGATCCCCCCGATCGTCACGAATACCTACGTCGGCATCAGCGAGGTCGAACGCGAGCTCGTGGAGGCCGCGCGCGCGATGGGGATGACCGCCTCCCAGGTTCTGCGTCGCGTCGAGCTTCCACTCGCCCTTCCCGTGATCCTCGCCGGCGTGCGGACGGCGGCCGTCCAGGTGGTCGCAACGGCGACGCTCGGGGCGGTGTTCGGGACCGGGGGCATCGGCCGCTACATCATCGACGGGATCGCGCAGCGGAAGGACGAGGAGGTCTTCGCCGGCGCGCTCATCGTCGCTGCGCTGTCGATCGGCACGGAGCTCGTGTTCGCCATGATCCAGCGACGGACCGTCTCGGCCGGCCTCCGCGGGTCATCGACTACTGCGCCGCGGGAGCCCGCTCAGGGCGGCCGTGCCGACTCCGCCTTCTTACCCCGATGATCCGATCCGTGCCTCCAGCCGTATTCATGACAGGGAGCCGGCGAGTATCCGCTGGTAGACTCCCCCGGCTGCCGGTCGCGTGGCGACCGCGCTAGATCACCACAAGGAGGACCCAATGCGGAAGAACCGCACGCTCGCCCTCGGGGCGGTGCTGCTTGCGCTCCTGATGAGCGCATGCGGGCCGGGAGAGGGCGGGAGCTCTAGCTCCGAGCCCGCGGCCAGCCAGCCAACGGCCGGTGGCACGGTCACGATCGGCTCGCAGGGCTTCTACGAGTCGCAGCTCATGGCCGAGATCTATGCCCAGACGCTCGAGGCGGCTGGCTACACCGTCGAGCGGAACCTCGGCATCGGCACCCGCGAAGAAACCTGGCCGGCAGTGAGCAGCGGCCAGATCGACTTGATGCCGGAATACATCGGCAGCCTGACCTCGTTCCTCGAGGGTGAGGCAAGTGGCGATCCGGACGAGACGTACGCTGCCATGCTCGAGCTCATCGAGGCCGAGGGCCTGACGGCGCTCAATTACACCGAGGCACAGGATCAGAACGCGTTCGTGGTGCGTTCCGAAACCGCCGAGGAGTTCGGCCTTGCGACGATGAGCGATCTCGCCGAGGTGGCGACCGACCTCGTCTGGGGGCTGCCGCCGGAGTGCGAGACGAATCCGCTGTGCGCGGGCGCGCTCGAGGATAGCTACGGCATCCCGTTCGCCGATCTCGAGATCGAGCCCCTGGCCGCTTGTGATGCGCCGATCGCCACCGCGCTCAACGACGGCGTCATCGACGTCGCCGAGCTGTGCAGTACGCAGCCGGACATCGAGCGCTTCGGCTTCGTTCGGCTGGAGGACGACCTCCAGACGCAGCCGGCCGAGAACATCGCGCCGGTCATCAGCCAGGAGAAGCTCGATGAGCTCGGCGACGCGTTCGCGGAGGTTCTGAACGAGGTCAGCGCACAGATGACCACCGAGGATCTCACCTCGCTCGGAGTGCAGGTCGCGGTGGACCAGCGGGATGTTGCCGAAGTTGCCGCCGAATGGTTGACCGACAAGGGTCTCGTGTAGTCACGTTCTGGATACGGGGCGGGCCGGTTCGCCGGCCCG
>JACCWY010000235.1 GCA_013697395.1 Chloroflexota bacterium
CGATGTTGCCGCACATTCCTCCGCTCCAATACCCCGGCCAGGCGCTCGCCTGCGCCCTGTACCTCGAGGGCGGGATTCGCGGCTGCGAGATCGGCACGGTCATGTTCGGGAGGCATCCCGACGGGACCGAGTCAGCCGGTCCGTTCGATCTCGTGCGCCTGGCAATCCCGCGGCGGACCTACACGCAGAGCCACATCGACTACGTGATCGAGGTCATCCGCTGGGTCGCCGAGCGCGCCGCGGACCTGCGCGGCATGCGGATCGTCGAGCAGCCGTCGGCGCTGCGGCACTTCACGGCCCGCTTCGAGCCGCTCGCGGGCCCGTCCGGACGCTGAGCAGCCACTCGGCGCTTGGAGGCGCCGACAGCGCCGGGCAGTCCTGCGTCAGGCGACCTCGATCTCGGTCACCCACTTGATCCAGTCCAGCCCTCTCCGATCCGGCGCGACCAGCCGGCAGGGTGCGCCGTTGGCCGCGGGGAGTGGGATGTCGGCGACGTGCGTTGCGAGCACCGCACCTTCCAGCTCCCGGCGCTCGAGGCTCACGCTCCAGCCAGTGATCGATCGCACCGTGACGAAGGGCGCATCGGCTTCGGCGCCGGCCGTGTCGAGCACCGCGCGCAACGGGGTCCCGCGCCAGCTCGTTCGCATGGCCCACCCAGAGGTGCAGTCGAGGACGGCGTCCCGTGTGCCCACGCCGAGGTCGGCGAGTCCTTCGAGGTCGAGGGTGAGCGGCGTGGCGACGCGACCGGTTACCCGGAGGCGCCACGCATCCGGCTCGATCGACGGCGTGCCCTCGCCGTAGAACGTGGTGGGCGGAGGAATCCCGCCATCGGGCAGCCACCGTGAGCCGGTGAAGCGACGGACGCCGCCCTGCACCGCTTCGAGCGCGCCCGCGGCGCCCCAGGCGACTGCTCCGAGCGCGGCGATCGCGGCCGTGGCAAGCAGCGTGCGCCGGCTGAGGCGCGGGCCGGCCGTGCGCGGTCGGAGCAGCCGCCATCGGCGCGGCAGCAGATGCAGCAGGATGATCGGGACGGCCGCCAGCGCGGCCCACACGTGGAGGGTCAGGACGGTCCAGGGCCCGATCGACAGGATCCGGCCGCTGGCGACCCAGGTGAAGCCACCGACCAGGGCACCTGCCGCGAGGAGCGTGAGGAGGATGCCGAGTGTCAGGCGCCGCCAGCGGCGCGAACGGACGGCCGGACCGATGCTGCGCCGCACCTTCTCGGTCGCCGCCACCAGCAGCGCGCCGCCGACGAGGCCGTGGAGCCAGAAGAGCGGCGCGGTCGCCGGCACCCCGGCGCGCAGCGTGAGGAGCCCGCTCGCCAGCTGGGCGACGAGCAGGATCGCCAGCAGCCGGTCGAGCGCGGCGCTGCTCATCCGGTAACCCTACGCGCTTCCGCCGCGCCGGGCCCAACGCGCGTGGGAAGGCGATCAGGGGGGCGTCAGCTCGACCAACGAGATGGACGGCATCGGCAGCTCGAAGGAGAGGTCCAGCCGACCGGCCGTCGGCTCCACGATGCGCTCAGCCTCGAGCTCCTCGAGCCGGTTCGCGCCGGCCAGCCGCTCCCATTGGGCATCGTCGGGCCAGTCGTCCCCGCCGCCGATCTCGGCCCACGACACCACGAGGTTCGAGTGCGTCTCGTCGAGCCGCCGATGCCGCAGCCGGTACCCCCGCGCCCGGAGCCCGTGAACGGCGAGCGAGGAGGAGCGTGCGAGCCGGGCGTCTCCGGCGGCTTTCGTGACGTCGACCGTGCCGTTCCAGGCGAGGATCGCGATCCGGCCATCGTCGTCGCGCGAGCCGATGGCCTGGACCATGTCGCCGGCGCCGTCGCCTGTCACGCTCGTTGCCAGCCGCCTGGGAAGCAGCTGCTCCATCATCCACAGCCCCCACCAGCGGGGCTTGCGCAGGTTTCCCACCGCCAGCAACCCGAACCCGCCGTGGAGCAGCCTGGGCGGGCGGCCGAGCTCCTCGAAGTGGTCGGAGATCGTCCAGTAGGCGAGCGCCTCGGTGCGGCCCATGGCCGACGCCATGCCGCGCACGAGGTAAGCGGCGCTCCACGGAGAGTCGTGCACCGGGTTGAAGTGCGAGGCGTGCGCTCCCCACTCCGTCCACCATTGCGGCAGCCCGGCGTATCCGTGCCGCGCCGCGATCGGGCGCAGGTCGAGCGGCGCATTGCCGTAGGTGTGGGTCGACACGAAGTCGATCGGCGACCCGGTGGCCCGGCAGTGGGCCAGCATCTCGTCGACCCATTTCCCGGCCGCCGACGCCGGGCCGCCGACGATGAGCGCCGCATCGACCGACTTCACGGCGCGGACGCTGACGTCGTAGAGGCGCAGGTACTCGTCGCGGGTGCCCGACCAGAAGACATCGAGGTTCGCCTCGTTCCAGACCTCGAACGCCCAGCGCCGCACCTCGTCACGACCGTATCGGTCGACCAGGTGCGCCGTGAGCTCGTTGACCAGGTCCTCCCACCGCTCCCAGTCGCGCGGCGGGCTGACGATGGCCGCATAGTCGAATACCGTCTTCGACGGGTCACTGGCCAGGTCGTGGGGCATGAAGCTGAGCTCGACGATCGGCCGCAGCCCGAGTCCCAGCACGTGGTCATAGACGCGGTCGATCCCGCTGAAATCGTGCACCGGGTTGAAGTGCGAGGCGTGCGCTCCCCACTCCGTCCA
>JACCWY010000338.1 GCA_013697395.1 Chloroflexota bacterium
ATCAGGCTCTGATCGACTAGCGCCTCGATGCCCTCCACGGCATCCAGGCCGAGCTCGGCCGGTCGGCAGACTGTCTCGATCGCATCAAGGGAGCAGCCGCCGACGAAGACCGCCAGGCGTCGCAGCAGGTGCTGCCCAGCGTCCGGCAGGAGGGAGTAGCTCCAGTCGATCGCGTTGCGCAGCGTCTGCTGCCGAGCGGGAAGGTCGCGCGTCCCGCCGCTGAGGAACGCCAGACGGCTGCCAAGCCGCCCCAGGATCGCCTCCGCGCCGAAGAGCCTCGTCTTGGCCGCGGCCAGCTCGATGGCCAGCGGCAACCCGTCGAGCCGGGCGACGATCTCAGCGATGGCGGGCGCCGACTCGTTGGTAACGCCAAAGTCCGCTCGGACGGCCATCGCGCGCTCGACGAACAGGGCCACGCCCTCAAACTGCGAGATGCCCTCAGCGGCAGGTAGATGCGCGGGATCGGGCACCCGCAGGGGCGGGACGGCGTATTCGTGCTCGCCTCGCAGGTGCAGCGCTCCCCGGCTGGTCGCCAGGATCCGCAGGCGGGGCGCTGCCGTGAGCAGGTCGGTGACCAGCGGAGCGGAATCGGTGACATGCTCGAAGTTGTCGAGGACGAGCAGCAGCTCCCGATCGCGGAGCGCTTCCTTGATCGCGTCCGTCAGCGGGCGGTCAGGCGCCTCGCGGACATCGATCGCGGAGGCGATGGCGGAGGGCACCAGGCGCGGATCCGTGATGGGCGCCAACTCCACGAAGAACGCTCCGTCCGCGTAGCTGGTCAGGCGCTCCGCGGCGATTTGGACGGACAGGCGTGTCTTGCCGGTCCCACCCGGCCCGGTCAGCGTCACCAGGCGGGCGCGTTCCAGGAGTTCGCTGACGGCCGCGATGTCGACCTCGCGACCGATGAAGCTCGTGAGCTGCACCGGCAGGTTGTTGGGTCGAGCATCGAGGGTCCTTAGTATCGGAAACTCGCTCGGCAGTCCGGCGATATCGAGCTGGAACAGGTGCTCGGGATTCGCCAGGTCCTTGAGCCGATGCTTTCCAAGGTCCCGGAGCGTGGCGTCCGGCTGGCGCTCGACCAGGGAGCGCGTCGCCTCCGAGAGGAGCACCTGTCCGCCATGACCGGCCCCCGCGACCCTGGCTGCCCGGTGCACGTCGAGGCCCATGTAATTGTCGCCACCCAGCACGCCTTCGCCGGTGTGGAGGCCCATTCGCACCCGCACCTGCACGCCGTCCGGCCAGGCATGGGCCGCCAATCCGCGCTGGGCTGCAACCGTGGCCGCGACCGCTGCCGGCGCGCTCCGGAAGGCCGCGAAGAAGCTATCGCCCTCGGTACTGACCTCGTTGCCGCCAGCCCCGGCAATCGCCTCGCGAACGATGCGGCAATGGTCGGCCAGCACCTCGCCGGAGCGCTGCCCGAGGGCCTGGACCAGGCGGGTGGAGCCCTCGATATCGGTGAACAGAAAGGTGACGGTGCCTGTCGGAAGGGATTTCATCGGTGTGCTCCGGCGCGTCTTCCCACAGGCCCGATCACGTTGCGGTCCGGGTCACGGCAGTGTGCGAACCAATAGGGCGGCGTACACGCGCAAGGTCGTGACCAGAAGAGGCACGTCCGTGACCCCGCAATGGATGACTGTCCCGAAACACTCGTTTCCGGCGAGCGTGGTTGATGGGTTCGCCCTGCGCTCCGGACGGCCGAACTTAACAGTCGACAACGCTGGACTTACGCTCGCGTTCCCACGTTCGTAGCACAGCGCTTGCGGTCGGAGACTTATGTGTCCCCTGCTCTGCCATCGAGCTACTCCGCCACGCGATTCGTGCTCACATCGACGATGGGCTCACCGGAAGAACACCGTCCGAGGATACCGACAGGGAGTATCTACCGCAACAACATGAGCACAGCGCTCGCTCCTGGTCGAATCTATGAATTGTCGTCTCCGGTTTGACGCCCCAGCTGGCGACCCCTAGTGTCGTCCATGCCCCTTCACCCCAAGACATAGAATTGGGGAGATAATCGCCGCTTTGCCCAGATTAGGACCGGCTGCGACGTCGGCGAACCGCTCGTTGTCGGCGGACGACAACGACCTCGAGCGCTTGCTCGTCGTCTTCGCCACCTTCCGGGAGCTGCCCACCGAGCGGCGCGAGGCGCTGGCCGCGGACCCCAGTGCGCTCGCTGCTGGGCTCGACGAATGGCTTCTCCTGCACACCTGTCACCGCATCGAGCTGATTGGGCTCAGCGGTCGGGCCCCACTTCCCCCGCCGCGCTCCGGGCTGCGGCTCGTTCGCGGCCTCAAGGCCGTGGAGCGTGTCCTGCTGGTCAGCGCCGGATTGGATTCCGCCGTGATCGCCGAGGAGCAGATCCTGGGACAGGTGCGCGATGCGTACGAGACCGCGCTGGCCCGCGGGCAGACGGGCCCGATCACCAATGAGCTGCTGCGGCGGGCCATTCGTTTTGGCAAGCGAGTCCGCGCCGAGGCGCAGCCCGGGTCAGACCGATCCCTGGCCGACCGCGCTGCCGCATGGGCGATCGCCCGCCTGGCGCGGAACGATGACCAGCCGCGCGAGCATGCCCTGGTCGTCGGCAGTGGGCAGATGGGTCGCCTGCTCGCCACGCGCCTGGCCGAGGCGGGCATGCTGGTCACCGTCGCATCGCGCAGCGGCGAACGAGCCGCGCGGGTGGCGGAAGCGCTCCCGCGCGTAGGCCGCCAGGACCGGGCGCATCAGTCGGTGCTGACCGATCAGGCGCTGAAGCAGGCAGCCCAGTACGACGCCATCGCGATCGCGGTTCGCAGCAGCACCTGGCTCCTTGACGCCGCCCACTTCGGGACGGAGCGCCCGGTCGTGGTCGACCTCTCGTCACCCGGCGCCGTGTCAACACAGCTGGCGGCGCGCCTCGGTGATCGCCTGCTGGACCTCGATCGCCTGGGTCAGACCGGCGGCGGATCGAGTCTTGACCGCGCCGCGGAACGCCGCGTGCGGGCTGACCTCGACGCCACCCGCGACCGGCTCGTCGCCTGGCTGCGAGACCATCACAACGGCGATGGGATCGCCCTGCTGCGCCAACAGACAGAGGAGATTCGGCGCCGTCACCTCGACCGGCTGCGGCGTCGTGCTCAGTTGAGCCAGGAACAGCTGGCGGCGGTCGAGGCCATGACCGCGGCGATGCTGGCCGAGCTGCTGCACGTGCCCACCCTTCAGCTCCGGCGATCGGACGACGCGACCGCCCGCGTCCGCGAGCTGTTCGGGTTCGGCGCATGACGACCCTCACAACCCTGCGTCTCGGCACGCGCGGCAGCCGCCTGGCCCTCGCCCAGGCACAGCTCGCCGCCGCTGCCCTGGCAGCGTCTGGCTTTGGCGAGCGAATCGAGCTGGTCGAGATCGAGACGCGGGGGGACCACATCAGCCAGCGCCGCCCGCGGGGCGGCTGGGAGGCGGTGGATGGCCAGTTCACGACCGAGCTGGAGCATGCCCTCCGGGCCGGGGAGGTGGACCTGGTGGTGCACTCGTACAAAGACCTTCCCACCGCGGAGCAGGCGGACCTGGTCATCGGAGCCATCCTCGAACGCGGCGACCCGCGCGACTGTCTGCTGAGCACAGGCTCCGGCGGCCTCGACGGGCTGGCGTTTGGCGCTCACGTGGCGACCAGCAGCCCGCGCCGGGGTGCGCAGCTTGCGATGGTGCGACCCGACCTCGTCACCGTCCCCATCCGCGGAAATGTCACCACCCGCCTCGAGCGGCTGCGGCGTGGCGAATACGAGGGCCTGCTGCTGGCCGCCTGCGGCCTCGACCGGCTCGGGGTGCTCGTTCCCGAGGGGTCGCGGCTGCCGCTCGAGGTGATGCTGCCAGCGCCGGCCCAGGCAGCCCTCGCGATCCAGGTCCGCGCGGCTGACGGACCCGTGCGCGCCCGTCTGGCCGCCGTCGACCACCGGCCGACACGCATCGCGGTGGAGGCGGAGCGGGCGCTGCTGCGCCGCATCGGGGGCGGCTGCCTGGCACCGCTCGGCGCGCTGGGCGAGGTGACCGGTGAAAAGCTGCGCCTGCGCGCCGCGTATGAGGACGGCGGCGGGACGTTCGTGCGGGTTGACGTCAGCGGCCGAGCCGGGGACCCGGCACGCGTGATGGAGCGGGCGGCCCGCGAGATACTGCGCAGCGCCGAGGTCCCGTCATGAAACGGGTGGTCGTCACCCGACCGGTCGACCAGGCGGCTGACCTAATCGCCCTGCTCGCCCGGCGCGGGATCTGGGCCACCGGCGTCCCGACGGTCACCATCGAGCCACAGGCCGACAGCCTCGACGATGCGCTTGCGCGCCTCGACGGCGCTGGTTGGCTGGTGATCACCAGCGCCAACGGCGCGAACGCCGTGCTCGAACGGCTGGCCGCGGCCGGCAGGCGCCTTCCGGTGGAGACGCGAGTGGCCGCGGTCGGACCGGCCACCGCCAGGGCGCTCGAGGCCGGGGGGGTGCGGGTGGACCACGTGCCGGACGACTACCTCACCGCCGCCATCGCCGCCGGGCTGGGGGATGTCGCCGGCCGGCGTGTCGTCCTGGCCCGCGCCGAGGCCGCGACAGCCGATCTGCGCCAGTCCCTGCTTGCTCGCCACGCGGTCGTCGAGGAGGCGATCGCCTACCGCACCGTCGAGGGGCCGGCGGGGTCGCGTGAGGCGCTGCGCGACGCGCTGCGACGGGACGTCGATGGCGTCACCTTCACGAGCGGATCGACGGTCCGCGGCTTCATTGCGCTGCTCGGGATCGCGGACCGGCCGCGGGCCGAGGCGCTGCCCGCGTTCTGCATCGGTCCGGTGACCGCTGACACGGCACGCCGCGTCGGCCTGCGAGTCGTCGCAGTTGCGCGCGAGCATACCGCTGCCGGGCTGGCCGAAGCGATTGCCGACTACTTCACAGAGGAGGCCTAAGTGACCGTCACTTCCGAGCCTGCGACCCTCCGGGGGATCGCGGCAGCTGCCCGCGGGCGCCGCCTGCGCCGCAGCCCGGCCCTGCGCGCGCTCGTGCGCGAGACACGTCTTCATCCCGCGATGCTCGTCCAGCCGCTGTTCGTCCGCGCGGGGCACGAGGTCCGCGAGGAGATCGGCGCCATGCCGGGCCAGTTCCGCCTGTCGGCCGACCGGCTGGCCAGCGAGGCCGACCGGCTTCGGCGCGGAGGGGTGCGATCGGTCCTGCTCTTCGGCCTGCCCCGGACGAAAGACGCCGAGGGATCGGGCGCCTGGGCCGACGATGGGATCGTGCAGCAGGCGGTCCGCGAGCTTCGCGCAGCCGATCCTGAGTTGGCGATCATCGCAGACGTCTGCCTGTGCGAGTACACCAGCCACGGCCACTGTGGCGTGCTGCGCGGCGAGGTCGTCGACAACGACGCCACGCTCGAGCTGCTGGCCCGCACGGCGGTGTCGCAGGCCGCTGCCGGCGCTGACATCGTCGCGCCGAGCGCCATGATGGACGGCCAGGTGGCCGTCATCCGCGCCGCCCTGGACGGTGCCGGCCACGCTGAGACCGCGATCCTCGCGTACGCCGCCAAGCACGCCTCCGCCTTCTACGGACCCTTCCGCGAGGCGGCCGACTCGGCGCCCACGTTTGGCGACCGCAAGAGCTACCAGCTGGATCCGGCCAATGGGCGCGAGGCCCTGCGCGAGGTCGACCGCGACCTCGCCGAGGGCGCGGACATGGTGATGATCAAGCCGGCGCTGCCGGCGCTCGACCTGATCGCTGCCGCTCGTGCGCGGACCACCGCGCCAATCGCGGCCTACCAGGTGAGCGGCGAATACGCATCGCTCGTGGCGGCTGCTGAGCGCGGCTGGCTCGACCGCCGGGCGGTCGCTCTCGAGAGCCTGACCGCCATCGCCCGCGCCGGCGCCGACGTCATCGTGACCTACTTCGCCGCCGAGGCAGGCGCGTGGCTGCGCGAAGAGGCCGTTCGATGAGCGACGAGCGCTTCGTCCACGCCTGGCTCCTGCGCCTCGAGCCGGCCTGGCGTCGTCGCTCGGGCGAGGAGCGGCGCACCGACCTCGACGCCTTCTGCGCCGCCGCTGCCAGGACCGAGCAGCGGCTGATGCAGCACGCCTACTCGACCATCGGCCTGCGTGCCGAGGGGGACATCCTGCTGTGGCAGATGAGTGAGGCGCTCGAGCAGATCGAGGAGAGCGCAGCCGACCTGCTTGCCGCCGGCATCGGTCGCTGGCTGACACCGTCGCTGAGCATGGTCGGCCTGACCCGCGCCAGCCAGTATGTCAAACGCGCCAGCCGCCAGGAGCAGAGCCTATTCGCCGGCGAGCGCTCGCGCTACCTGGTGGTCTACCCGTTCGTCAAGTCGATCGAGTGGTACCTCACCACGCCGGAGGAGCGCCAGGCGGTGATGAAGGGCCACATGCGGGTTGGGCACCGCTATCCACAGGTGCGCCAGCTGCTGGCCTACAGCTTCGGCCTGGACGACCAGGAGTTCATCGTCGCCTACGAGACCGATGACCTCGCCGCCTTCCAGGACCTGGTCCGCGAGTTGCGCGAGACCGAGTCGCGGCGCTCCACCGTGCGGGACACGCCGATCGTGGTCGGCATTCATCGGCCGCTGGGCGAGATCCTGAGCATGCTGTCCGGGCCGGTCGCATGAAGACGGCGTCGCGCACCGCACGATCCGGCGCGCTCATGGCGCGCGCCGAGCGGCTGATGCCCGGCGGCGTCAGCTCGCCGGTGCGCGCCTTCGGCGCCGTCGGAGGCGTGCCCCGCGTCATCGAGCGGGCTCGCGGCGCCCGCCTGTGGGACGTCGACGGTAACGAGCTGATCGACTACGTCGGCTCCTGGGGACCGATGATCCTGGGCCACGCGCATCCCGCCGTCGTCGCTGCGATCGCCGAGGCGGCCGCGGATGGCACGTCGTTCGGCACGCCATCGCCGCGGGAGGTCGCGCTGGCCGAGGTCATCACCACCGCCATGCCCTCCATCGAGCGCCTGCGCTTCGTGTCGTCGGGCACCGAGGCGGCCATGTCGGCGCTGCGCGTGGCGCGCGCCTTCACCGGACGCCAGCGGATCGTGAAGATGGCCGGCGCCTACCACGGTCACGCCGACGCCCTGCTGGTGCAGGCCGGCTCCGACGCCATCGGGCTGCCGGCCTCGGCGGGCGTCACCGCCGGCGCCGCGCGGGACACGCTGGTGGCCACCTACAACGACCTGGAAGGCGCGGCTGCCCTGCTGGTGGCTAACGACGTGGCGGCGCTCATCGTCGAGCCGGTGGCGGCCAACATGGGGGTCGTGCCGCCGACGCCGGGATACCTGGATGGTCTGCGCACGCTCACTCAGCGGCACGGTGCGCTGCTCATCTTCGATGAGGTGATCACCGGCTTCCGCGTGGCGCGCGGCGGCGCCCAGGAGCGCTACGGGATCACCCCCGACCTCATCGTGCTGGGCAAGGTCATCGGCGGCGGGCTGCCGGTCGGCGCCTACGGCGGCCGCGCCGAGGTGATGAGCCTCGTCGCACCGCTCGGTCCCGTCTACCAGGCAGGGACCCTGTCCGGCAATCCACTGGTCATGGCTGCCGGCTTGGCCACGCTCGAGGCCCTGACGCCAGCGGTCTACGCCCAGCTGGAGGACTACGGCGCGAGCCTCGAGGCGGGGCTGACCGATGCGGCGGCCGCAGCCGGCGTGCCGGTGCGGATCGCCCGCGTCGGCTCGCTGCTGACCGTCTTCTTCGACGACGACGTGCGCTTCGCGCGCTTCTTCCACGCCATGCTGGAGGCCGACATCTACCTGCCGCCGTCGCCGCACGAGGCCTGGTTCATGTCGGCCGCCCACGGCCAGGCGGAGCTGGCGGCGACGCTCGAGGCGGCTCGTCGCGCCTTCGCGGATTGTTAAAAGGAGCCACATGCTCGACGCCCCCACCCAGCCGCACACGGGCGCGGCCCGCCTCCTTGCCGCGCTGCGTCGCGAACGACCCGACGCCACGCCGATCTGGTTCATGCGCCAGGCCGGGCGCTGCCTGGCCGACTACCGTCGGTTGCGTGAGCGCTACGACATCCTGACCCTGGCCAAGACGCCGGAGCTGTCCGCCGAGGTGACGCTCATGCCGATCGCCGCCTTCGGCGTCGACGCGGCGGTCATGTTCGCCGACATCATGCTGCCCCTCGAACCGATGGGCGTCGAGCTCGAGATCGAGCCCGAGATCGGACCGATCATCCACAACCCGATCCGCTCAGCGGCCGATGTCGACCGCCTGCGCCTGATCGAGCCGGCTGCCGAGCTCGAATTCGTGATGGACGCGATTCGGCTGGTGCGCGGCGAACTGGACGGACGCCAGGCGCTGATCGGCTTCGCGGGCGCCCCGTTCACGCTGGCGTGCTACCTGATCGAGGGCCGCCCGAGCCGTGACTACGCGCTCGCCAAGGCGTTCATGTACCGCCAGCCCGAGGCGTGGCACGCGCTGCTGGACAAGCTCTCGACCGTCATGGTTCGCTACCTGAACGCACAGATCGGGGCGGGGGCGCAAGTCGTTCAGCTCTTCGACTCTTGGGTCGGCGCGCTCAATCCGGCGGACTACGTCGCATTCGTGCAGCCACATGTGCGGCGCATCTTCGCCGCGGTGACCGGTGCGCCGACGATTCACTTCGGCACGCAGAGCGCCGCACTGCTGGAGCTCATGGCCGATGCCGGCGGGGACGTGATCGGCGTCGACGCGCGGCAGAGCCTTGACGTCGCATGGCAGCGCATCGGATATGGGCGCGGAATCCAGGGCAACCTCGACGCAACGCGCCTGCTCGCCGGCTGGCAGGCGACCGAGGCGGGGGCGCGCGACGTGCTGGGGCGGGCCGGCGGGCGTTCAGGCCACATCTTCAACCTGGGCCACGGCGTGCTGCCCGACACGGATCCGGACCTCCTGCGCCGCCTGGTCGACTTCGTCCACGCGGAGACCGCGTCGTGAGCCGGCTCGGCGTGCTCCTCATGACCTACGGGTCGCCGACGGACCTGGATGACATGCCACGCTATCTGGCCGCGGTGCGCGGCGGGCGCGAGCCGGCTCCCGAGCTGGTGAACGAGTTCCGTCGCCGCTATGCACTGATCGGCGGCTCGCCGCTCATCGCCATCACGCGGGCCCAGGCGCAGGCGCTCGAGCAGCGGCTTCTCTCCGAGCGGGTCGAAGCGCGGGTCGAGATCGGAATGCGCTTCAGCCAGCCGTCGGTCGCCGCCGGGCTGCGGCGCCTGGCCGACGACGCCTGCGGATTAGTGATCGGCATCGTCATGAGCCCGCAGCACTCCGAGTTGCTCATGGGCGGCTACCGACGTGCCCTCGTGGCAGCCCGCGCCGAGCTTGGGGCCGCCGCGCCGGACGTGCGCCTAGCGCCGGCCTGGTACCGGAACGACCAATTCCTCGACGCGGTCGCGCTGCGCGTGCGGGATGGGCTGGAGCGGCTCCCGGCCGACGAGCGGGGCCGGGCGCCGGTCCTGCTCACGGCCCACTCGCTCCCGCGCCGGGTCGCCGATCAGGAGTCTGACTACCTGGAGCAGCTGCGCGAAACGGCCGAGGCGGTCGCCGGACGCGCCGGCCTGTCCAGGGATCGTTGGCATTTCTGCTGGCAGTCCGCGGGCCACGAGCCGGGCGAGTGGATGAAGCCCGACTTTGCGGATCTTCTGCCCGAGCTGCGCGCTGCTGGTCATCGGTCGGTGCTGGCGGCCCCGATCCAGTTCCTGGCCGACCACCTCGAGGTGCTCTACGACATCGACATCGGCGCCCGGGAGCAAGCCCAAGCGGCAGGCATGGCGTTCGCCCGGATCGAGTCGCTGAACACCATGCCGGCCTTCATTAACGCGCTGGCCTCGATTGCCCTGGCGCACGAAGCGCAGAGCGTGGTAGCCACCTGAGCAGGAATCAGTAGGATGGGACGGCTTGACCGACCGCGGTTACGTGGCACGGCGCTGGGCACAGCGCTGCGGCTCTGGAACCCGGTGATGAAGCGGCTCCTGGCATCGCGGTTCCACTGGCCCTGGAGCCGCTGGTTCCTGCTCATCAGCTGGACGGGTCGCAAGACCGGTCGCGACTACCAGACACCGGTCTCGTACGTCCGCCACGACCACGATCTGCTGATCACGACGGGCGATGCCTGGTGGCGATACCTGGTTGGTGGTGCGGAGGTGCGCGTGTGGTTCGGAGGGCGTCGGCAACGCGCGACCGCGGAGCCGGTCCTCGA
The DNA here is from genome assembly GCA_013697395.1 of Chloroflexota bacterium. GTDB lineage: Bacteria > Chloroflexota > Limnocylindria > QHBO01 > QHBO01 > JACDBZ01. The sequence continues at coordinate 10,181 of JACCWY010000338.1, forward strand.
CGAGGAGGAGTCGCTCGCGCTCCACGCGCGCATGTTCGTGGACCAGCCACTGTTCGCAGTGCTGGCGGGGCTGAGCCGCGCGGCGGACCGCGACCAGATCACACGCTCCATCCGTGCGGGCCGGACGCTGATCCGGGTGCGGCTGGTCTAGCCGCACACGGACGAGCTGAGCGCTGCGTGCCTACCGGGGCCGGGGCCCATTGCCCCGCGTTGCGACCTCGCAGGCCTTCGTGTCACGTTTCGAGTCCGGCGAGGGCGATCGCCAGTATTCGACCGAGGACCGCTACGCGCCGGCCATCGGGGTCCAGATCGAGCGACGCCAGGTGCCGTCCGGATCGTAGATAACTGACGACTTCACGCTCCGGACGGGTGAGCGTGAATGGCCGGGTAGCACAGCGCTCAGAGGGGCCAAAGTTACAGTCGACAACTGTGGCTGTTTCGCTCGGGTTCCCTCGCTCGTAGCACAGCGCTGGTGACGTCCCAGATCTGCTGGAAAAGTTGAAGACGGCGTAGTCTCCAAAGCGGAAGTTCTGAAGAACCGCTGAAGGAGATACGCCGTGAACAGCAGAGTAGCCGCCAGCGAGCGGCTGGTCCAC
>JACCWY010000367.1 GCA_013697395.1 Chloroflexota bacterium
CCCTCGGCGACCGCCTTCCCGTCGGCTCAGTCCGTCCCGCCGGACGGTGCCCTCCCGGCGGGCGGCTCGACCGCAGTGAGTCTCAACGCAGCGCGCGGCGAACGGGAAGGCGCCTGGATCGTCGTGCGAGGCGGCCGCAGCGTCGCCGCCACGGTTGAGCGTGGCTCGCTCGGCCCGCTCGGGGTCGAGCTCGCGTTCGGACACTTCGTCCGGGTCGGGGCTCGGCTCGTGCCGGATGCCCTCCTGCCGTGGGGCGGCGACGCCAGGCCGTTCGAGCAGGCGAATCAGCCCCTCTACGTACGCGTCGTGGTACCGCGGGAGACGGCCCCCGGCTCGTACGCAGGGCGGGTGGCCGTCACTGTCGACGGGCGGACGATCGCCGTCCCGCTGTCGGTCCAGGTGTTCGCGCCGACGCTGCCCGAGCGGGCGCTCCCCACCTCGTTCCATGTCAGCCCGGCGACGTACCTCGCCGCAGTCTCCCGGCTACACGGCTCCCGAACCCACACCGAGCGGCAAGCCACCCACGCCGCGCTTTTCCGCTTCCTCGCCGAGTACGGGCTCTCGCCGTCGTCGTGGGGCTTCGGTGAGCCGCGCACGGCGACCGGGTACGCGGCTTCGAGCCGCTGGTGGCTGGACTCGGCGACCCTCATGCGCGAGGCCGGCGCAGCAGGCTTCCCGTCCATGCGGATCCCGATCTCGAGCAACCGCGCGAGCGCGGCGAACCGCATCGCGGGACTGGCCCCGGCGCAGCCCGAGACGTGGTGCGACTACCTCAAGTCCGTCCGCGGTTTCTGGGAGCAGCAGGGCTGGCTCGGCCGCATGCCGTTCGTCTATTCAGTGGACGAGCCCGACCGCGCCGGACAGCGTCTCGTCGCCCGGCAGTCGAAGGCACTGCATGCGTGCTGGCCCGGTGCCCGCACCCTGATGACGGGGAACCCCTCCCCGAACGGCACGAACCGCTTCCTCTCCGACGGACGGGACGGCGACGACGTCGACATCTGGGCCGTGCTCAGCCGCCGGTACTACGGGCAGTTCACCGTCCCCGCGCAGAAGCGGAGCCGGGAGCGGGAGCTCGCGACGACGATCCAGGGTGTGCGGCGGGCCGCCTCGGTGTGGTCGTACACCTACAGCGCGGTCGCCGGGACGCCGGGGTTCTCGGCGGACGAGCCCCTTTCCAACCCACGGATGTTCTTCCTCTGGAACGCGCTCGAGGGGCTGCACGGGGTGCTCTACGGGCAGGGCACGACGAGCTACGACGCCGGCGACCCGCTCGTCTCCCTCTCACGTGGAGGCGGCTTCGTCCTTCTCTATCCGGGCGACGGACGTCCGATCCCGAGCGCACGCCTCGAGCAGATCCGTGACGGGATCGAGGACTGGGCGCTCCTCGACCTCGTCAGGCGCAAGCGCGGAGCCGGGGAGGTGCGCGCGATCCTCGGTGGCGCAGGGCTCTTCAGCGCGAGTCGCCGCGGCGTCACGCTCGCCTGCACGATGGGTTGCAAGCTCCGGTCGGCGACGAAGTTCTCGTGGCCCGTCTGGTCGCGCGACGCCTCCTCCGCCGCACGGATCGAGCGTGCACGCGCGGTGGCACTGCGGCGGGCGGGCTGAGCCGATGTCCCAACCGAGACCCGTCGTTCGCGTCGCGCAGCCCGTCGAGTACGGTGCGACTATGACCGGCGCCACCACCGCGGCGGCCGCGGGCATGAAGCGCCGGACGCGCCGCGGGCGAGCAGTTCGCTGGTTCGGCACCTCACTGATCCTCGCCGGGGTCTGCCTACTCGCCTGGACGTTGCTCGTCTGGCAGTGGCAAGACCCGTTCACCTCGCTCTACACACGCTGGGAACAGCGTCAGCTCTCGAGTGCCTACACCGCGCTCCTCAAGGACGAGGTCTCGCGACCCCCCGTCGTGCCGGCCGGAGCCCCACCCGAGGTCGCCCGCAGGTCGGTCAGTGGAGCGGCACGCCGATTCCGTGGCGGCGTCACCGAAGGCTCACCCATCGGACGGCTCGTCGTGCCGAGACTCGGGCTGAACATGGTGGTTGTCAACGGCACCGAGTCGAGCACGCTGAAGAAAGGCCCCGGCCGCCACGTCGCGACGTTCATGCCGGGTGAGGGCAAGCTCGTCTACATCGCCGGTCACCGCACGACTTACTCGGCGCCATTCGCGCACATCGACCGGCTGGAGCCCGGCGATCGCGTCAAGCTCGAGATGCCGTACGCGACCGTCGTGTACTCCGTCACGCGGCACCGCATCGTCGACGACCAGGATCTGTCGGTCCTTCGCTCCGGCAGCCGCGAGGAGGTCGCCCTCCAGGCGTGCCACCCACGCTTCTTCGCCACGCAGCGCTACATCGTCTGGGCGCGGCCGATCGAGATCACCCCTCGCGGCGGGGCCCCGTTCCGGCCTCCTTCGGCCTGAC
>JACCWY010000374.1 GCA_013697395.1 Chloroflexota bacterium
GCTGGTGGGCGGCGATCCGGCCCTGTCGCAGCGCCCGCTGCTGGCGAGGCTGCAACGCGACTTCGCGCCGGCCGAGGAGGAGGGGGACGCGGCCTGATGCGCGTCATCGCCGGCGTCGCGCGTGGCGTTCCGCTCGTCGCGCCTCGTGACCGCGCCACGCGGCCGATCACCGATCGCGTCAAGGAGACGCTGTTCGGGATCCTCGGCAAGCGGGTGCCGGAGGCGCACGTGCTCGACCTCTATGCCGGCAGCGGCGCGATCGGGATCGAGGCGCTCTCGCGCGGGGCCGCCCATGCCACCTTCGTCGAGAAGGCGCCGGCGGCGCTCGCCGCGATCCGTGCCAACCTGGAGCGCACGCGGCTGGGCCACGCCGCGCGTGTCGAGCCGCGTGACGTCGACCGCTTCCTGCGCGAGCCGTCGGGCGGCCCGTGGGACCTCGTCTTCCTGGATCCTCCGTACGAGCTGCGTGATATCGTGGCGCCGCTTCGCGTCGTCGTGCCGCAGCTGGCTCCCGGCGCCACCCTCGTGGTCAAGCACTTCTGGCGCAGCGAGCCGCCGGACGTGGCCGGTCTGGGGGTCGTCCGGCAGCGCCGATTCGGCGAGACGATGCTCACCTTCTGGGAGGCGGAGAACGGATGACGCGGGTGGCGGTCTTTCCCGGCTCGTTCGACCCGATGACGAACGCGCATCTCGACGTGGCCCGTCGCGCGTCCGGGCTCTTCGACCGGCTCATCATCGGGGTGCTCGACAACCCGAAGAAGGCACCGCTGTTCGGCATCGACGAGAGGACGGCGCTCATCGCCCGCTCCGTTGCCGACCTGGGCAGCCACGTCAGCGTGGATGCCTTCGATGGCCTGACCGTCGAGTTCGCGCGCCGCCACGGGGCCGGCTTTATCGTCCGCGGGCTGCGCGCGGTGAGCGATTTCGAGGCCGAGCTGCAGATGGCGCTCACCAACCGCAAGCTCGCCCCGGAGGTCGACACGACCTTCCTCATGACGGCGCTCGAGTACGGCTACGTGAGCTCGTCGCTGACCAAGGAGGTCGCGCGCTTCGGTGGCGACATCACCGCGATGGTGCCTCCCCCGGTGGCCGAGGCGCTCGCCGAGCGATTGGGTGCTGGGCCGCGCGTATAATCGCGGCCAAGGAGGGCGGCGCCACGGACATCATTTTCCTCGTCGAGCGACTGGAGTCGATGGTGTCGGCCGGAAAAAAGCTGCCGCTCACCAACAACGTGGTGCTCGACCAGGCCAGCGTGCTGGAGCTCATCGACCAGCTCCGCGTCTCCGTGCCGGACGAGGTGCGCCAGGCCCGCCGCATCACCGAGGAAGCCGGACGCATCTCCGAGCGCGCCCGGGACGAGGGCGATGCCATCATCGCGCGGGCACAGGAGCAGGCGGCTCAGATGCTCGAGGAGCGCGAGCTCGTCCGCGCCGCGAAGCAGCGCGCCGGCGAGCTGCTCGAGCAGGCGCAGGCGGAGGCGCGCGAGGTCCGTCGCGGAGCCGACGAGTACGCCGCCGGCGTCCTGATCCGGCTCGAGGGCGAGTGCATCAAGGCGCTCACGAGCATCAAGCGGGGGATCGACATGCTGGACGAGCGACACCGTCCCGCATCGAGCGACAATGATGGTGCGTCGCCGACCGGCGCGCTGGCGATCGATTCCGAGGAGCAGGCGCGAGCCGAATCCAGGCCATGATCGCATTCAACGTCGCCGGGCTCCTGCGCGAGCCGTCCGGCGTGGTCCGTGCCGTTCGGCTGCGGGACCATTACGTCAGCCTGGGTGCCGACGTCGAGCTGGCCGGGCCGCTCGACACCGACCTCCGGCTGCAGCGCACCAACCGCGGCATCCTCGTGCGTGGGAACGTCCGCGCGCCATTGCGGCGCACGTGTGCCCGATGCACCGACGCGTATGTGGATGACGTCAGCGTCGAGGTCGACGAGGAGTTCCTGCCGAGCATCGATCCCGACACCGGTGCGCCGATCGCGGTCGACGCCGATGAGGTGGTGACGATCCTGCGCATCGACGAGCACCACGAGGTTCAGCTGGACACCGTCTTCCACGACGAGCTGGCGCTGACCGAGCCGATGCACCCGCTCTGCCGCCCCGATTGCCCCGGCCTGTGCGTCGAGTGCGGGGGACGGCTCGACTCGGGCGATCATGCGCACGGCGGCGAGGAGATCGATCCGCGCCTGGCTGGCCTGGCGGCACTCCTCCGCAACGGGGACGGCGACTCCTGAGGCGGACTGCAGCTCCTCCAGTTGTTGCGCACTGATTCAGGGCGGGACTGCTATCCCGTGAATCAGGGCCGATTGGGGCTGGGCTCGCGGCCCCACTGAGCGTGGAGGGGCCGGTCGGGGGCATTGCCGACCACGAATTCCGACGCCAACAATCCGCGGGTGAATATCTGATCAGGATGCGAGCGTGCCGCAGCCCATCGCCCGATCCCGTCGTTCGCCACGCCTCGGACGCTCCGGCTATACTGCGGCGTCCCGTTCGTCATCGGTCAAGGAGTTCCCGCGTGGGCGTCCCCAAGCGAAAAGTTTCCAAGGCGCGCCAGGGTGAGCGCCGCGCGCATCTCGCGATCAGCGCACCGCCGCTCGTCGAGTGCGATCACTGTCACGAGCTGAAGCGCGCGCACCACGTGTGCCCCACCTGCGGCTGGTACGCGGGTCGTGAGGCGGTCACGATCGAACCGGTCGCCCCGGCCGAAGGCCAGCGCTAAGCGCGATGCGCATCGCGGTCGACGCGATGGGTGGCGACCACGCCCCTCGCGACGTCGTCCGCGGCGCCATCGATTACGCCCTCCACAGTACCGACGAGATCAGCCTCGTCGGTGACGTGCCACGCCTCGAGCGCGAGGCAGCCTCCTACGGCAAGGGGACACCGGCCAACGTGCTGTTCGTCGACGCACCCGAGGTCGTCGAGATGGGCGATCACCCGGCAATCGCGATCCGCACGAAGCGCCGCTCCTCGATCGTGGTGGCAACCGATCTCGTGCGTGATGGCGCCGCTGATGCAGTCGTCAGCGCCGGCTCCACCGGAGCCACCATGGCGGCCGCCATCTTCCGGCTGGGACGCATCGAGGGGATCGACCGGCCGGCGCTGTCGGCGCACATGGTGACCGCCACCGGTCCCGTCATGCTGCTCGACGTGGGCGCAAACGTGGACTCCGACCCGGAGAACCTGGTCCAGTTCGCGGCCATGGGTGCGATCTTCGCCGAGCACGTGCTCCACGTGCCCAACCCTCGCATCGGGCTGCTCAACATCGGCGAGGAGGTCGAGAAGGGCGACGAGCTGGCCCGGGAGGCCCACGCCAAGCTCGCGTCGCTCGACCTCCACTTCGTCGGCAACGTCGAGCCGCATGACCTGATCGGTCACCGTGCCGACGTGATCGTGTGCGACGGCTTCGTCGGCAACGTGGTGATCAAGTTCTTCGAGGGCATCACCAGCTTCATCTTCCGGGCACTGCGCGAGGATCTCCAGCAGGGACCGATCGCGCCGCTCGCCCTGCTGGCCCTGAAGCCGGGCTTCGACCGCATGAAGGCGCGTTTCGACTACGAGCGCTACGGCGGCGCCCCGCTCCTCGGCGTCAAGGGGGTGAGCATCGTCACGCACGGCCGGGCGCGGGCGCGGATGATCGAACACGCCATCCGCGTCGCGTCCGAGTCGTCGCAGGCGCGCGTGCCGGAGCTGATCGCGCAGTGGACGCGCGAGCATCCGGCGCTGGTCCATCGCGGGGTGCGGTCGAGGATCGCGGCCCGCCTGCACCGGGAGCGCGGGTAGGTGCCGGCATCGGCCAGGCGCGCCCGCCGGCGCAGCGCTCCGGGCATGCTGGCGCGCCGGCTGGCCCTGCTGGCGCTGTTCGAGAACGAGTTCCGTCCCGGCAGCGCCGC
>JACCWY010000387.1 GCA_013697395.1 Chloroflexota bacterium
GGATTAGGTCGCACACGGCACGACCAGCGATAGCGAGACGGGCATTGACCGGTACTTCCAGTTCGCTAATGGGACATCCAGAACCCGGACCCCAAAAAACCGGGGGCAGATCAAGGTGTCTACGAAACCGGGGGGAACTCCAACTCACGGGGAGTACTCGACTGCGGCGAAGCTCCAAGCCTCGGTCAGCCAGCGGGGCACGAAGTCAGCGAGTGCCTGCTCGAGGGCGCTGCCGACTGCCTCGTCGATCACCCACCACGACACCACGGCGTCCGTACCCGGCGGCGATTCGGGCGCCGGCGGGTCGATGTAGACACAGCCGAGCAGCGTCGTTTCTGCCTCGTCGAGTACGGCGTAGTTGAACGTCTCGTGCGCTGCGATCTCGGCCTCATGGCGCGCCAGATCGGTCCTGTCTTCTTCGTAGCTCATGTCAGACGGCGGCCATCCCCATGCCTCGCCGTACCTCGCCCACAGCCGCTCCCTTGAGCCCATGACCGCCGGGTAATCGATGTCAACGTCATCGGCGCGGATCGGTCGGAGATGGTGGCTGGTCGGCAGCGCGACGCGCATCGGGTGTTCAAAGCCGTCACTCAGCCATACCACAAAGAGCACCCTAACGACGTGGGCGGATTCAACTGGTCTCGCAACGCCTCGATCGAGGAGGTTGTGGTGGGCAGGCCAGCTGGGTGGATGAAGGAGTTGACGGGCCGGTCGCCGATGAAGTCGCCGGGCAAGCCGTCGCTGCGGCGTGATGTCGAGCGAGCGTTCTGGCGAAAGATCGCGCAGGGCCTGAGCAGCGAGAGGCTGCGCTCGCGGTCGGCGCGTCGCCAGCGGCTGGCATCCGGTGGTTTCGAGAGCGTGGTGGGATGCCGACGTTCATGCGACCCGGTTATGCCGCTCCCTGACAAAGCGGCCGAACCGTCAGATGTTGTCTGCGGCGCTCGCATCAATGTTCCAGCCCCAAGGCGCCGCCTCGCGAGCGACGGTCGAACCTGCGCAATCCGGACCGTCGACAGCGACGCAGTAAGCCTGGCGTCTCGAGCTTGCGACTGCTGCATGTGCCTCCAAGCAGCGTCCGGTCGCGTTGCTCGAGGCGGTAGCGGCCCGCGAAGTCTGCGCTTCTCCCGGCGACGGCCGTTAGGGTCCCTGGGCCGCTGCGCAACCGATCCAGAGAGGGCCCCATGAATGACCCCGCGCAACCGTTCAGCCTTGCACCCGGCGAGGGCACGGTCTTTCCGACGCCAGCCGGGGGGCAGGTCACGTTCAAGGTCCGCGGCGAAGAGTCGTCGGGGATGGTCTCCGTGGCTGAGTTCGAAGTTCCCGCGGGCGCTGGGCCGCGCCTTCACGTTCATGAGGAAGCGGAGGAGTGCATCTACGTCCTGCACGGACAGCTTCGAGTCCAACTAGGCGACGAGGCGCATGACGCAACGGCGGGTTCCTGCGTGTTCATTCCGCGGGGTCTTCCGCATTGCTTCCGGAATGTCGGGGAGCAAAGCGCCTCACTGCTGGCCGTATACACGCCCGCAGGACTTGAAGCGTTCTTCGAGAACTTCGCGGCGGGCGACGCCGAGGGCCGTGGGGAAGCGGCAGCCGACAGCGACGCCCTGCCACGGCTGCCTGGGTGAGCGGTGCCGATGCTGCTTCCGCTGCTCCTATGTCAAGAAATTGATGTTGAGGGGGTCTTCTCCAGGACGGGGTGGGGCCGGCTGCAGGAGGTGAAAGACGCGTCGGGCGAGGTGGCGCTTGAGGCAGCGGATCGCTTCGCGGGTGCCTTTTGCCTTCGGCTTTTTTGCGGTCGAGGTAGGTCTTGGTTTCGGGGTGGCAGCGGGCGCGGGTGACGGCGACGCGGGAAGCGTCGCGTTGAGCTGGCGATTGCCGCCGCGGTCGCGGCGGTGGCGGTTGGTCTTGCCCGAGCTGACGGGGATCGGCGCGACGCCGGCCGCTCGCGCGAGCTTTGCGTCGCTGCCGAAGCGGCCAGCGCCGGCGATTTCGCCGATCAACTTCGCCGCCGTCAGCGGCCCGAACCCGGGCTCTGCGAGCAACTGCGGCGCGACCTCGGTGACGAGGTCAGCGATCTCGTGCTCGAGCGCGTCTACGGCAACGGTCAGCTCGCGCAGGCGCCGCAGCTCATCGCGCGCGATCCGAACCCGCGCCGATTGCTCGGCGCGCGCGAGGCGCCGGCTGATCGTCGTCGGCCACTTCGTTGAGATCAGCGCGCTGCGTGGGAACTTCAGCTCGGGCCAGAGGTGATTCCTGCTTCATAACCCCGCGACAGCGGCTGCCACCAGGTGCCACGACGGATGCACCGGCGGGTTCAAGGCGGGTTCGACCTCGGGGTGCTATGAGCCCCGCGCGCAGGCCGTGCTCAGCGACCCAGATCGAGGTCATGTCCAGCTGCCAGAGCTGCCGCGGCCGTTCGACCCGGAAGAAGCCCGGCCGCATGCGCCGCTCGAGCGGGCGGCGGCGTTGGATCAGCCTCCGCTCCCGCGTCACCCGCAGGACGCGCTTGCGGTTGACCGGCACGCCGAGCTTGCGGCGGACGAAGGCGCAGACCATCCGGTAGCCGTCGGTCTGGTTGGCGAGCGCCTCCCCGACGATCGCGGCCTCGACCGGATCGGTGAGCGGCCGCCGCTGCGGCGTCGCTCTCGGCGTCGGCACCCGATAGAGCGCCTGCCGACTGATCTGCATCACGCGCGCCACCGCCGCGAACGCGACCCGCCGCATCACTTCCAGTTCGAGCTCGACCCGGTTACAGTCATCCACGAGCCGTGCAGGGCGTCAAGGCATGACGACAACTCACCGAACGAGAGGGGACAGCTGTGACAAGCGTGCGGGTGGCGGCTTCGACGCTGGTAGCGGTGGCGCTGCTGGCGGGCTGTGGTGGCGACGACGAGGCAACAGGGCCGAGCCTCGTCTCGCTCTCGGTGTCCAAGAACGGGAGCACGTACGAGTTGACCGCCCCGGCGACGGTCGAGGCCGGCCTGGCTGAGATCTCGCTGCAGGTCGATACGCCTGCGACCGAGGAGCACGAGGCCCAACTCATCCGCGTCGAGGGCGATCACACTCTGGCCGAGGCGCTGGAAGTGCTCTCGTCGGACGAGGGCGGCGAGCCGACTCCTCCCTGGCTCTTCGCTGGAGGCGGCGTCGGCTCGATCAAGGGCGGTACGACGGCCACCGTGACGCAGATGCTCGAACCCGGCACCTACTACGTGTTCGACGTCGGGGAAGGCGAGGGTGACAATGTCCCGTCGTTTGCCGAGCAGGGCGCGACGGCGACGATCGAAGTGACGGGCGAGGCCGGCGACGCCGAGCTGCCCGGCGCCGACGCGACGGTCACCGCCGAGGACTACAGCTTCACCACCGAGCGGCTCGTGGCGGGAGCCAACCGCATCCGGTTCAATAACACCGGCGAAGAGCGCCACCACGTCATCGCCATCCCATATGAGGCGGGCGCGACGTTCGAGGATGTCAAGGCGTTCGCAACGTCCGACGGGCCGCCGGATGGCCCGCCGCCCGTCGACTTCTCGCGGGCCTTGGTGACAGCAGTCCTCGAGGGTGGCGACTCGCAGATCACCGAGCTGAACCTGGCCTCGGGCACGTACGCCCTTCTCTGCTTCATCTCCGACCGCGCGGGCGGTCCGCCGCACGTCGCCATGGGCATGATCGACGAGGTCGTGATCGAGTAGGGCGCCGACGCTACACCGACTGCGAGCACTCGCCGCCGCGCCTTCACC
>JACCWY010000394.1 GCA_013697395.1 Chloroflexota bacterium
AAGCCGGAGTGCGCGGAGCCGAAGCGCCCTGGCCCGGGTGCGGCATTCGACGGCGGCGGCGTCCGCCTCCTCCCGGGCGCGGTGCGCCGCCTCGTACTCCTGGGGCTGGCGGATCAGCGTCGCGATCCGGGCATGGAGCTCGTCCATGCGGCTGAAGAGCCGATTGAGCGGCTGAAGCCTGCCGGTCGGCCTGAACAGCTCCTCCTGCTCCTGGCGCAGCCGGCGCTCGACGTCGATGGCGCTCGTGCCGCCGAGGCCGGCGGCCGCCCCGTAGATTCGCCCCCGGACGCCCTCGCCGCCGAGGCTGTCGAAGTCCTGGAGCTCGCCGAGCCCGAAGGCGAAGATCGAGTTGAAGAGGTCGCGATCGGCACCGTGCAGCAGGCGGTCCAGCGTCTCCTGGCCTCCCTGGTTGCCGCTGGGCGCCCGCACCGCCAGGGACCCTGCGCCGCCGCGCGGGCCGTATCGCTCGACGACCCACCGCTCGCCGGCGGCGGTGAGGAGCGTCATCCGCCCACCGCGCCTGCCGCCCGCCAGGGCCGGATACCAGGCGCGCCCGTCGCGCGACGACCCAAAGCCGAACAGGATGGCGCGCAGGGCGTTCAGCAGCGTCGTCTTGCCCGCCTCGTTTTCGCCGAGCATCAACGTCAGTCCGGGGCCGAGCTCCCACCCGACGTTCGCGAATCGACCGAACCCGCCGATCTCGAGGCGCTCGATCCGCATCAGCGGTCGTCCTCGACGCCGACCAACAGGTCGAGTCCGAGAGTCTCCGCGTCGTCCAGCATGGCGCCGACGAGGGCCTCCTCGCGGGGCGCGACGGCCGCCAGGTACTTTCGCCCCCGGGGCGAGGCCTCGAACAGGGCGTGCACCGCCTCCCGCAGGACGCGCTGCCAGCGTTCGTGCTCCTCGGGATCGGTCGTGCGCCCGCTCCGGCGAGCCGTGGCGACGGTGCGCAGGAAGTCGCCGACGAAGTCGGGTGCGTCGCGGCGCGCATCGATGTCGATCTCAGGCCGCGTGGCATCGCGGATCGACTCGATCCAGACGAGCGGCGGGGCAGTGCCGCGCTCCTCGTTCAGCAGCAGCCGAAGGTCATCGAGATAGCCTGTCCGGACGAGGTTGGCGTGGAGCGGGCCGCGCCCCGTCAGGCGAAGCCGGACGACGAGCGAGCGGTCTTCCGACGCGGCCACCGCCCGGTCGACGGCCGCACGGCAGGCGGCCTGCAGCGCCTCGTCGTCCGCGAGCCCGGCGATCGGCAGCTCGAGCGGGTGCCAGCGCACGACGTCGGTCGCCTCGAAACGAGCCGTCGCGCGACCCGTCGAGTCGACGTCGACGATGTAGCAGCCCCGCGCCCCGAGCTCCCCCGGGTCCCGGCCCTGCGGGATCCCGCAGTAATAGGCCGGTGGATCCGCGAGCACCTGTCCGGGCTGGTGGATGTGGCCGAGCGCCCAGTAGTCCATTCCGGATGCCCGCAGATCCTCGACCGAGCAGGGGGCGTAGTTGCCATGGCCGGGCCGGTCGCCGACGTTCGTGTGCAGGAGGCCGATCGAGAACGGGGCGGCCGGATGTGCCCGAAAGCCACTGGCGAGGTTCTCCGTGACGGCTGCGCGCGCATAGGACTGTCCATGGATCCGCGCGATCTCGCGGCCGTCGCGCTCGACCGGGACGGACTCGCCGGGCGCCGTGCCGAAACGGTATGCGGCCGCCGGAAAGCGGAGGGACGGTGCCCAGGCTCGGCCGTCGAGCGGGTCGTGGTTGCCGTGGACGACGTAGCTGCGGATCCCCGCCGCCCCGAGCTCGGCCAGCCCGTCGCGGAAGCGCGACTGGCCGAGGAGGGTGGGACTGGCGACCTCGAACACGTCACCGGCGACGACGACGAAAGCGACATGCTGATCGATCGCCGTGCGAACCACGCGACGCCAAGCCTCGGTCGTGGCGCCCCGGAGCAGGGCCAGGACGTCGGATGGCGCCTCGGAGCTCAGGCCCTCGACAGGGCTGTCGAGATGGAGGTCACCTGTGTGCAGGAAGCGAAATGGCTCGATGGACACGGCCCGCGAAGCGTAGTCGATGGGCGTGACAGCTCATCGGTCGCGGGGCGGTTGGTTGGCCGGCGCCGGCCGGCTCCCCCCG
>JACCWY010000413.1 GCA_013697395.1 Chloroflexota bacterium
GGTGAAGCCGCGGCCGACGACGAAGACAACGCAGGCGGCGGTCCCGCGGCGGGCGAGGGCGGCCTCGCAGCGCCGATCGAGCAGCGCATCATCAAGACCGGCGAGGTGAGCGTCGAGGTGCCCGACGTCCAGGCCGCGGTCGGGCGGGTGCGCGCGTTCGCGCTCGAGCTGGGTGGCTACGTTGGCGGCTCGCAGGCCGGATCGAGGGACGAAGGCGCGACGCTGACGTTGCGCGTCCCGGCCGCGCAGTTCGACGAGGCACTCGAGCGCCTGCGCGGGCTCGAGGGCGAGGTCGTCGCCGAGGCCACGCGCGAGTCCGACGTGACGCGACAGATCGTCGACATCCAGGCGCGCATCGCGAACCTGGAGGCATCCGAAGCTTCTTACCGGGCGCTCCTTGAGCGTGCCGAGCGAATCGATGACGTGCTGGCCGTGCAGTCGAGGCTGGACGGGGTGCGCGGCGAGATCGAGCAGCTCGAGGCGCAGCTCCAGGAAATCGAGGGCGACGCCGACCTGTCGACCCTCACGGTGTCGCTCTTCCCGGTGGCCGAGCCGGTGGCGGCCGTGTCGGCGACGTGGGATCCGGGCGCCCAGTTCGATGGAGCACTGGCTGCGCTGGTCGGCATCGGCCAGGGCCTGGTCGGCGCGCTGATCTGGATCGGGATCGTGTGGCTACCGGTCCTGCTGGTGCTGGCGCTCCTCGTGCTCCTCGCCCTGCGCGGGCTGCTCGAGGTCCGGCGGCGTCTGCCGGTGGCGGCCGAGCCGGTGCCGGCCGGCCGAGAGGTGCCACCGGGCTGATCAGCGCGTGGCGAGGAGCTCGATGAGCACGGCCTCCTGGACGTACCGCCGGTTCTCGGCCTGCTCGAGGGCCAGCGAACGCGGGCCGTCCAGGACGGCCGCGCTGATCTCCTCCCCGCGGTGCGCGGGCATGCAGTGGAGCGCCACGACATGCGTCGCAGCGTGCGTGAGCATCGACTCGTTGACCTCGAACCCGGCGAACCTAGCCCGCCGTTCGTTGGCCTCCGCCTCCCGGCCCATGCTCGTCCAGACGTCGGTGTAGACGGCATCGGCTCCGGTGACGGCCTCGACCGGATCGGTTCCGAGGCTGATCCAGGCCCGGTGACGCTCGCCGAGCGCGCGAGCGGTGGCGACGACGTCGGGGTCGGGCGCATAGCCCGGCGGCGTCGCCACGCGCAGGTCCAGGCCGGCCAGCGCGCCGGCCAGCATGAGCGAGTGTGCGACGTTGTTGCCGTCGCCGACGTAGGCAAGCCGGACCCCCGCGAGATGCCCGAAGCGCTGACGGAGCGTCAGGAGATCGGCGAGCGCCTGGCACGGGTGTTCCGCGTCGGTCAGGGCGTTCACGACCGGGATCGATGCGGCCGCGGCCATCTCGACGAGCGTGTCGTGCGCAAACGTGCGAAGGACCACCGCATCCACCAGCCGCGACAGGTTGCGAGCCACGTCGGCCGCGCTCTCACGGCGACCGAGCCCGACCTCGTCAGGGCCGAGCGCGATGGCATGCCCGCCCAGGCTGGTGACGGCCACCTCGAAGCTCACCCGGGTGCGAAGGCTCGGCTTCTCGAACAGGAGCGCGACCTGCCGACCGGCCAGCGGCCGGCTCGGCGCGATCGTGGCGCGGTCGGTGCGAAGCAGCTGGGCGCGGTCGAGGAGGCGAGGCAGGCCGAGACCCTCGAGGTCCGCCGCGCTGAGCAGGTGACGCACGGCGGCACCTCCGCGACGGGCCGTCGGCGGTGCGAGGTGCGTGGTCACGAGCTCCCTCCAGCGTCTGCGATCGCGGCGCCGAGACGAGCGATCGCGACGTCGACTTCCTCGGCGCTGATCGTGAGCGGCGGCACGAGCCGCAGGGTCGTGTCGCCGGTGGCGTTGATGAGCAGCCCGTGGCGCTCGAGCGCGGCGGCGACGACCATCCGCGCGATCGGTCCGGCGGTCTCGAGCCCGAGCATGAGGCCGCGACCGCGGACGGCCGTTGCCAGTCCATCGGCGACCAGCCGATCCATGCCGGCCGTCAGCTGCGCGCCTCGCGTCCGGGCGTTGGCCATCAGGCCCTCGTCGTCGATCACCCCCAGGGTGGCCAGCGCGGCGGCGCACGAGAGCGGGTTGCCACCGAGCGTCGTGCCATGATCACCGACCTTGAAGGCCGCGGCGCCGTCGCGGACGAGGAGGGCGCCGATCGGGATGCCTCCCGCCAGACCCTTGGCCAGCGTGACCCCGTCGGGCACGATCGGCGTCTGCTCGAACGCAAAGAAGGTCCCGGTGCGACCGACGCCGGTCTGCACCTCGTCGAGGATCAGCAGCGCGCCGACCCGGTCGCAGGCCGCGCGCGCCGCGACCAGGAACTCGTCGTTCAGCGGGTGGATGCCACCCTCGCCCATGATGGGCTCCAGCAGCACGGCGCAGGTG
>JACCWY010000414.1 GCA_013697395.1 Chloroflexota bacterium
GCCGGACACCATCGTCCGATCGCTCGCCATCGGCAGCCCTGCCGACGGGCAGCGCTCGCTCGCGCTGGCTCGGGGCAGCGGCGGCAGCGTCGAGGCCGTCGAGGATGCCGACACGATCGCCGCGATCCGGCTGCTCGCCGAGACCGAGGGGATCCTGACCGAGACGGCCGGCGGCGTGACCCTTGGTGCGCTGCGGCTGGCGATCACGCGGGGCGTGGTCGGGCGGGACGACGAGGTCGTCGTGGTGATCACCGGCAACGGGCTGAAGACGCTCGATGTCATCGTCGATGGGACCTCGGGCGAGGTGATCGAGCCGTCGCTCGATGCGTTCGCAACCTGGGCACTGAAGGAGGGTGTGTCGTGACGAGCCCCGTGCGTGACGGGGGTCCTCCGGTGATCAGGGTACGGATCCCGCCCGTGCTGCGTGACGTGGTGGACGGGGCGAGGCAGCTCGAGGTCGAAGGGGCGACGGTGGGCGAGGCGCTCGACGCGCTGTTCGCTCGCTTCCCGGCGCTGCGCGACCGCCTGACGACCGACGGACAGCTGTCGACCTTCGTCAACGTGTACGTCAACGCCGACGACGTGCGCCATCGGGACGGCCTCGCGACGGCCGTGGGCGCGACCGATACCGTCATCCTGCTTCCGGCCATGGCCGGCGGATCTGGCTGAAGCGGGCTGCCGCTCCACGCAGTCCGCCGGTTCACGGGCGCGTCGGCCGCGATGCCTGCGACCGGGTCACGAGGCGAAGGTCGATCGGGTACCGGCCCTCCGCGCACCATGCGGTGCCCGCAGCCTGAACCGCGGCAAGCTCGCCATCGGCCAGGCGAACATCGACGACGACGAGGAGGTCGATGTCGCTGCGACCGGGCACGAAGTCGCCGAGCACGAGTGAGCCGTGCAGGTAGGCGGCGACCGTCGGGCTACGTCGTGCCACCCGCAGGGCGTCGGCGCAGGCGCCGGCCAGTGTCCGCGCGGCGGTCACGGCCTCCTGCGTCATCGGGTCAACGTGGTCCGGGGCCGGTCATTGGACGTACGCCTCTTCCGTCCGGCGCTCGATCTCGTCGACCGTCTCCGCTCGACGGGTGACGACCGGTGGCCGCGGCGCAAGCACGACGACCGAGGGTGCCTGCCCGGCTCCTCTCGGTCCACGGAATGCGCTAGCTGGCCGCTCGCAGGTGGCCCTCACCCTCGGCCATGCGCCGGATGCCGGTTTCAATGGCGGTCTCCGACAGGCCGGAGTACCCGAAGATGATTCCGGCATCGACCGGTCCGGCCAGCCGATACGAAGCGAGGGTGTAGACGCCGACGCCGCGCTCCGCGGCCCGGGCGGCGAACGCCTCCTCATCGGTCCCCTTCGGCAGCCAGGCCAGGAGGTGGAGCCCGGCGGCCGTGCCCGCCGGCCGGAGCGCCGGGAGGTGCCGCGCCAGCGCGGCGAGGAGGGCGTCGCGGCGCTGGCGGTAGATCGGCCGCATGCGACGCAGGTGGCGATCGTGCTCGCCACGCGTCAGGAAGTCGGCGAAGGCAAGCTGGTCCAGGGTGGCAGTGCCGTTGTCGGTCCGCTCCTTGACCGCGGCGACGCGGTCGGCCATGGCGGCGGGCACGATGAGCCAGCCGATGCGGAGGCCGGGGGCCAGCGTCTTGCTCGCCGATCCGCCGTACACGACCCGGTCGGGGGCGAGCCCCTGGATGCAGCCGATCGGCTCGCGGTCATACCGGTATTCGGCGTCGTAGTCGTCCTCGATGATCAGTGGATTGCGGCGCGTCGCCCAGGCCACGAGCTCGGCTCGGCGCTCGGGGGGCAGTACGCCACCGGTCGGATACTGGTGTGCCGGCGTGACGAGCACGGCGTCGACGCGGGCCTGCTCCAGGGCATCCACGCGCAGGCCGTCCTCGTCGACGGGGATGCCGACGGCCTCCAGCCCGGCGGCAATGATCGCCTGACGCGATCCTGCATGCGACGGGTTCTCGACCGCCACGCGTCGAGCCCCATCGGCTCGAAGCACCTCGCACACCAGCGCAAGGCCCTGCGAGAAGCCATTGCTGATGACGACCTGCCCGGAATCGGCGGCGGCGCCGCGGACGCGGTTGAGATAGGTCGCCAGCGCCTCCCTCAGCTCCGGCATGCCGCGGCGGTCGGGATAGCCGAGCTGCTCGTTGCCGGCGTCGCCCAGGGCGCGGCGCAGTGACCGGAGCCAGGCTCCGCGCGGGAACTGGGACACGTCCGGGCGGCCAGGTCGGAAGTCGAACTCCAGCAATGGCGCCGATGGCTCCTCGTCGCGCGCTGGACGCGGCGGCACCGCCTTGCACGCGACGCGCGTGGCGGAGCGCTCGTGGCCGGTCAGGTAGCCCTCGGCCACGAGCTGCTCGTAGGCCTCGACGACCACGCCCCGCGAGACGCCCAGCTGCGCCGCCAGCGCTCGGGTCGACGGCATTGCCGTGTCGGCGGCGAGGCGGCCGCTGCGAATCGCCGTCCGAAGCTCCTGCTCGAGGCGGCCGTGGAGCGGTCCCGAGCCGTCATCGGGCAGCGTCACGAGCAGTTCACTGGTCCTGAGTTGTTGCATGGAACTGGATCTTACACCAGTACCAGATGAGCATCAGCATGGTGCCAGATCCACCACTGGAGAACTCCGATGAACGCCATCCTGCCGATCCTGATCATCACGGCGCTGATCCTGGCCTTCGATCTGGCCGCGATGCGCGCCGGTGCCGATTCGCGCGACCCGTTCGGCGGCGGCGATCGGCTCCGCTAGCCCTCTCCCGACGACATCCAGGAGCTGCCATGCATCCCGATACGTACATCTTCCTGGCAGGCGAGCGCATCGCCGACCTGCATCGTGACGCCGACCGCCGGCGACAGTCCTCCCGCGTCGCCCATGTGGGGCGCGCGAAAATCCATCACCGAGAGCAGCCGGCGGCTGCCGGCGTGCCCCGCACACCGCTCACCGGCCCGCGGGGCGCCGGCTAGGAGGCCTCGCCTGGCTCGGCCGAGGGCCGCCCACCGTGCGGCAGCCTGGTCGGAACGGGAGGCGTCATCGTTCGGAGCGGGGGAAATCGTCGCGGGAGGCCGGCCGCCATGACCTGGAAGAGCTCGTGCTCGTCCGGGATGCCGCGCAGCCTGTGCCGGCCCAGGGCCCTGAGCTCCAGTCCGTCCTGGAGCTCGATGGCGTCGCGCAGCGCAGCGGAGACGATGATCTGGCCTCCGTGCCCCGCGTCGCAGATGCGTGCGACGGTGTTCACGGCAATGCCCACGTAGCCGGCCGCGTTCAGCGATGGCCGCCCCGCGTGGACGCCGATTCGGACCCGCACGGCGCGCCGATCGGCCCAGGCATGGCGGCCGATGGCTCGCTGCATGGCGACCGCTGCGGCGAGCGCCTGCGATGGCTCCCCGAACGCGGCCAGGTACTCATCGGCGCGGGCGTCGACCTCGTGGCCGCCATCGCCCTTCGTCTCCGCGCGCAGGATCCGTCGCAGCTCGTTGAGCACCGGTGGCCACCGGTCGCCGAGCTCGGTCAGGAGCCCGGTCGAGTCCTCGACGTCGGCGAGCAGGAGCGCGACTCGGCCCTTCGGCAGGTTGCGCTCCGGCCGCAGCTGCCCATCGATGAAGCCGACCGGCAGGATCTTGTACCGCTTCGCCGCCCTCAGCAGCCGCGATCGGGCGCGCGAACGTGCCTCGTCGTCGTCGAAATCCACCCGATCGAAGCGCGCCAGGGCGTTGCGGACGTGCGCCTCGTCGTGGATCGGCAGGCGGCGACGCCCTTTCGAGTCGATATAAGCGAATGACGTGTCGGGCAGCTGTGCCCGAGCCTTCGCGCCAAGCTGCGCCATGACGCGTCCATTATCTCGCGCCGGGGCGGATCCGGCTCAGGGCCGAACCCGCTCGGTGACCTCGACGAGGTCGTACAGGTGGCGCTGGTCGACGAAGACCCAG
Organism: Chloroflexota bacterium; assembly: GCA_013697395.1. GTDB lineage: Bacteria > Chloroflexota > Limnocylindria > QHBO01 > QHBO01 > JACDBZ01. The sequence goes on from JACCWY010000414.1 coordinate 3,929, forward strand.
TTCCGATCCGGGAGGATCGGCAGCCCGGCATCGAACGCGGCGTTGAAGGCGACGCGGAACAGGTTGACCGGGGTGATGCGGTCACTGAAGCCGGCGGCATCGAGGGCCGCCGGGTCGACGCCAGGCACGCTGACGGCGGTCAGGATCGAGAACTTGCGGAGAAGCTCCTCGGGCGTCGCCTCGAGCCATGCGAAGCCGGCCTCGTCACGGGCGTAGCGCTCCGGAAATGGACCCTCGTCCGCGGCCAGCACCACGATCGGCCACGACGAGGGTGGACCGGCCTGCAACCGATCGAGCAGCCCCAGGATGCGGTCGTTCGCGTAGCGCAGCTGCTCGAGATACTCCTCGGCGTCGGTGCGGGAGGCACGCTGCTCCGGCGTCGTTCGGCTGCCATCGGCGTTGAATGCATAAGGCGGGTGCGGCAGGAGGACGTGCGCGAACACGAAGTTGAGGCCGGGCGCATCCGCGATCCGCTCAAGCTCGCTCAGCTGAAAGAGCGTCTGCTCCGCGTACATCTCGCTCCCGGGCGGCAGCCCTTCGTGCAGCTGCTGCCGGAGCGCGATCAGGATGGTCGTGTCGGCCAGGACGGCGCTGAACTCGGTGGTGTCGCCCAGCAGGAAGTTGACGTCGGCCGCGCCGTTGAAATACGTCGCGCCGCGACGCAGTCCGAGATGGAGGTACCGGTAGCCACGTTCGTGAAGGAAGCGCTCCACCGCATGGCCGGCCTGGAGGCGTCGATAGAGCGGAGCCCAGTCGTCCGGTGCCGACGCCTCGGCAGCGAGCGCATCCGCGTCGAGCTCTTCCATGCTCAGCGACGAGGCCAGGCTGTGTGCCGTCTTGAGATAGTTCGCCGTCGCCCCTTCGCCAACCCGGAACCCACGGTCGCGCAGCGCATCGAGGAATGGACCGTTGTCGAAGCCGAAGAGCTCGTCGAGCGCCGGCGATCCGGCATAGCGGTCGAAGACGAGGTACCACACGTCTCGCGTGGCACCCGGTGGCGCCTCGCCCCTCTCGCCGCGGCCGGCCGTCGTGGGTCCCTCGCCTGACACGGTGCGAACGGCCAGCTCGCCGATCGGCACGACATTGACTGCGACCAGGATGCCGGCGGCGACGTTGACGGCGGTCGTGAGCCGTCGCACGCCGGGGGAGCCGAGCCGAGCGATGGCCACCAGCCCTCCGATGGCCAGCGCGCCCCACGCGACGAGCAGGACGCTGTGCATGCCGGCAGGCTCGCCGACCAGGTTCCAGGCATGCCCGTAGGTGAGCGAGAGCAGGATCAGGAGCGATGCTGCGAGCGCCGCGCGCCCGGGCCCGGCGCCCACCACGCGCCCCACGCCCACCGCCACCGACAGTGTTGCCGCCGCCGCGCCGAGCACGATGCCGAGCGGTAGCCACAGCGGCTGCAGCGAGAGCTGTTCCCGGATGTTCGCCGCGAAGAGGAAGACCACCGGAAAGGCCGCAACCAGCAATGGATGCAGCCACCAGCCGGCCGCTCGCGAAGCGCCGACCGCCGGACGAGGGTTCGCCTCGCTCATGATCGCCGGGGAGTCTGGCCGTGGGCGATCCGTCACCGCAGGTGCGGGAGGACCTCTCGCCCGAAGACTTCAACGAAGCGCTCCTGGTCCGGTCCGACCTCATGGAGGTAGAGCGCGTCGAAGCCGCGCGACAGGTCGCGCCGCAGCCAGTCGACATGCCGTGCCGGATCCGACGAGATCCGGACCGCGCCATCGAGGTCGTCGGCGGTGACGTGCGTCGCGGCATCACTGACCTGCGAGGGGTGGGCGAGGTCGGTCATCACGCTGTTCGGCAGCGTGTTCTGCCGCCACTGGGCGAACGCCGCCTCGCGGGCTGCTTCGTCCGTATCGGCGTATGCCAGGTGGACCTGGAGGTACATCGGCTTTCCCTCGCCGCCATTGGATCGGTATGCCTCGACGACGCGGTCGAGCTCGTCGTCGGACTGGGAGACGGTGATCAGCGCATCGGCCCATTCGGCGACCCATGCCGCGGTCGGCGGCGTGACCGCCGCACCGACCAGGAGGGGCGGACGCTGCGGACGCGTCCATAGCTTCGCCTCCGAGACGGAGACGTGCCCCTCGCGCGAGACGGTCTCGCCGGCCCACAGCATGCGCATGACATCCGCCGCCTCCCGCAGGCGCTCGTGGCGCTCCGTCTTGGCCGGCCATCGCTCGCCGGTGATGTGCTCGTTGAGCAGCTGCCCCGACCCGATCGCGATCCAGAACCGATCCGGGTACATCACGTTCAGCGTCGCGGCCGCCTGGGCGATGATCGCCGGGTGATAGCGCTGGCCCGGTGCATTCACGATCCCGAACGGCAGATTCGTCGCCTGCAGCGCGGCGCCCAGCCACGACCACGCGAATCCGGACTCGCCCTGCTCCTCGCTCCAGGGAGCCCAATGATCGGAGCACATTGCGCCGTCGAACCCGGCTCGCTCCGCGGCCTGGACCAGGCGGAGGAGCCGATCCGGCCGGAACTGCTCGTGGCTCGCGTGGAACCCGATGCGCGGCGCCATCCCTCAGACGCCCTCCCTGCGCCCGAACCAGTGGTAGCCGTACGCCTCGAGCTCTGCCGTGAGCCTGCCGTCGCGGACCCGCGGAGCGTCGGCGTCCCCAGGTCCGAAGATGTGTCGCCAGCGGCCTTGCGCGGCGTCGTCCGGCAGCGTGACGCTGACCCTCGCCGGCGCGTCGGCGAAGTTGTGAACCGCCAGCACGCTGCCGCCGTCCCACGTCGCCACGTGCGCCAGCGTCGCCGGGCTGCGCGTGCCGAGCACGCGCCAATCGCCCCACCCGAACTCGGGCCACTCCTTGCGCGTCCGGATCGCCCGCTCCATCCAGTTCAGGAGCGAGCCCGGATCCCGCTCCTGAGCCTCGACATTGAGGGTTCGGTAGCCGAATGGCCCGTCGCGCAGCGGCCGGCGCGGAACCTTCGACTCGGCGGCGGTCGTGAACCCGCCGCCGGGACGGTCGGCCCACTGCATCGGCACCCGCACCGCCTCGCGATCGGCCATTCGCTGGTCGTCGCCCAGGCCGATCTCCTCGCCGTAGAACAGGACGGGTGTGCCCGGCAGGCTGAAGAGGAGGCTGTACGCGAGCTCGAGCCGCGCTCGATTGCCGTCGACCATCGTGGCGAAGCGACGGCGGATGCCCCGATCGAAGAGCTGCATGCTGGCGTTCGGCCCGAAGGCGGCGAAGACCTCGGCCCGCTCGGCGTCGGTCAGCTTGTCGAGTGAGGCCTCGTCGTGGTTCTTGATGAAGTTGGCCCATTGCGCCTCGGGCGGCAGCGGCGGCAGCGAGCGCAGCGCATCGGCGACCGGCGTCGCGTCCCCGCGGACGAACGCAAGGTAGAGGGCCTGGTTGACGATGAAGCTGAAGAGCATGTGCATCTGGTCGCCGTGCTCGCCCACGAAGCGGGTCAGCTTGGCGGCGGGCTCGTTCGCCTCGGCCAGCAGCATCGCGTCGCCGCGGCGGCGGGTCATGAAGTCGCGCAGGTCGCGCAGGTAGCCGTGCGGATCGGCGACGGCCGGGTTGGAGCCTCCGACCTGCTCGATCAGGAACGGCACGGCATCCACGCGAAAGCCGGACAGGCCGAGCTCGAGCCAGAAGCCGATGACCTTGTGGATCTCGTTGCGGACGAGCGGGTTGTTGATGTTGAGGTCGGGCTGGTGCGGGTAGAAGCGGTGCATGTACCAGCGCCTGGCCGAACGGTCGTAGGACCAGACGCTCTCCTGCTGGCCGGGAAAGATGATCCCCTCGTCGGCGTTCGGCGGCTTCGCATCGGCCCACACGTAGAAGTCCCGGAAGACCGGATGTCCCCGGCGCGCCGCCTGGAACCACGGGTGATCGATGGAGGTGTGATTGACGACGAGATCGGCGATGACGCGGATGCCACGCTCGCGGGCCACGCGTACCAGCTCGACGAGGTCGCCGAGGCTGCCGTACTTGTCCGCCACGCCGTAGTAGTCGGCCACGTCGTAGCCATAGTCACGTTCCGGCGACGGGTAGATCGGCATGAGCCACAGGCAGGTGACGCCGAGTCCTGCCAGGTAGTCGACCCGCTGCGTCAGCCCATCCAGGTCGCCGACGCCATCGCCGTCTGCGTCGAGGAACGACTGGACGTCGACGCAGTAGACGACCGCGTTCTTCCACCACAGATCACTCGTTGCCTCCAGGCTCATGTCGGGTCGCACCTGCACGGTTCGTTCCGCGGCGTGCGTCCCGGCCTCAGCGGCCGGCCGCTACGATCGGGGCATGGACCGACCCGTCACCCTGTCGACGCACGAATGGGCCCCGACCGGCGCCGATGCCGGCGCGGCCGCGCCGGACGCCGTTCTCGTCCACGGCATCACGGGTTGGTGGCGGACCTGGTGGCGCGTCGGCCCCGCACTGGCTGAACGGGGCTGGCGGGTGATCACCGTCGACCTCCGCGGCCACGGGACGAGCCCACCGATCGACGGGCTGGCGACCGCCGAGAGCCTGGCCACCGACATCGGGGCGACGCTCGACGCGCTCGGCGTCGGGCCTGTCGACGCGCTCATCGGCCATTCGCTCGGCGCAGCGGTGGCGATGGAGCTCCTGCATCGGAACCCGGACGTTGCCCGCCGCGTCGTGCTCGAGGACCCGCCCGGACAGACCCGCGCCGACGATGTGGAGTTCCAGGCCAACCTCGAGCGCGAGGTGCTTGCCGCGCGCCGTGACCCCGAGTCGGAGGTGCGTCGAGAGCTGGACGAGAATCGGGCCTGGCTCGGGGAGGACGCAAGGCAGGACGTCGAGGGACGAGCGCTGTGCGACCTCGAAGGAATCCTCGCCTCGCTGCGGGCCGACACGGGCGTGCGCCCTGTCGAGCTCGCCTCCGCGCTCGGCGTCCCCGCGCTCTATCTGATCGCCGACGAGGGGCGCTCGGCACTCGGCGCCGAGCGAGCGCGGCTCATGAGCTCCCTCCCATCGGGCGCCCGGGCGGTCGAAGTCGCCTCCGGGCATACCATCCACCGAGACCGCTTCGATGCGTATCTGTCCGAGATCGGCCGCTGGATCGAGAGGTGACATCCCTCGACAACGTGGCGAGCTGGATCGCCGCCGCGCGCTCGGTCGTCGCGTTGACCGGCGCGGGCATCAGCACCGAGTCCGGCATCCCCGACTTCCGTGGCCCGGACGGGCTCTGGAAGCGCGATCCGCGGGCCGAGCGGCTCAGCAACATCGGCTACTACCTGGCCGACGAGCGGATTCGGCGCGAGTCGTGGCAGCGGCGGGTCGAGCATCCGGCGTGGGGCGCACGACCGAATGCCGGCCATCGGGCGCTCGTCGCCCTCGAGCGCGCCGGCCACCTGGACCTGCTGGTGACGCAGAACATCGACGGCCTGCATCTCGCTGCCGGAGCCGACCCGGATCGGCTCATCGAGATCCATGGCACGATCCGCGAGACGGCCTGCCTGGGCTGCGGCGATCGGCGACCGATGCGCGAAACCCTCGACCGCGTGCGAGGCGGGGAAGCGGATCCGCCCTGCCTCGCCTGCGGCGGGATCCTCAAGTCGGCAACGGTGAGCTTCGGACAGAACCTTGATCCCGTCCTGCTGCGTCGTGCGGATGAGGCCGCCACGACCTGTGACCTGTTCCTGGCGATCGGTACGAGCCTGACCGTCTATCCGGTTGCGCGGCTGCCCGAGATCGCGAAGGAGGTTGGCGCTCGGCTGGTGATCGTCAACGCGGAGCCGACGGCATTCGACCATCGTGCGGACGCCGTGTTGCGCGGGCGAGCCGGCGAGCTTCTTCCGGCGCTGGTCGAGGGCGCCACGCCCCGGTGAGCTGCCCTGGGATCCGGCCGACCCGCCCGGACGCTACGATCCGCCGATGGAGCGGCTGACCCTGCGCGACGTGCCGGGCCTTCGGGTCGGCCATGCGACTGATGCCGAAAGCGTGACCGGATGCACGGTCGTGCTCGCCACCGACGGCGCGATGGCCGGGGTCGACGTCCGGGGTGCCGCTCCGGGCACGCGCGAGACGGACCTCCTGCGCCCGGGCTCACTCGTGGACCGCATCCACGCGGTGTGCCTGGCCGGCGGCTCCGCGTTCGGGCTGGCCGCCGCCGACGGCGTCATGCGCTGGCTGGCGGAGCGTGGCGTTGGATTCGCCACCGAGGGCGGCCCGGTGCCCATCGTCCCGGCCGCCATCCTGTTCGACCTCGGGATCGGTCGTGCGGACGTGCGACCGAGCCCAGAGGACGGATACGCCGCCTGCTCGGCCGCTGAGGCCGCCACCGATGCCCTCGAGGGCAGCGTGGGGGCGGGCACCGGCGCCACGGTGGCCAAGCTCGCCGGCCCCGCCGCCATCCGGAAGGGCGGGATCGGGATGGCCGGCAGGCGGCTCGACGATGGCCGAGTCCTTGCCGCGATGGCGGTCTGCAACGCCCTCGGCAGCATCGTCGGTCGCGACGGCAGGATCATCGCCGGGAGCCGCCATGTGCCCGCTCGCACAGACGCGCCCGGTCACCTGGAGCACACGACCCTGGCCGTGATCGGGACCGATAGTGACCTGGACCGGAGCCAGTGCCGGCGGCTCGCCCAGCTCGGCCACGACGCCCTGGCGAGATCGATCTCGCCGGTCCACACCATGTTCGATGGCGACACGGTGTTCGCGCTCTCCACGGGCAGCGGCGTGGCCATGGACCCCGGCGACTTCATGGGGCTCGGGGTGCTCGCGGTCGAGGTGCTTTCCGAGGCGATCGAGCGCAGCGTGCTGACTGCCAGCTCGCTCGGCGGCGTGCCGGCGGTGGGACCGGCGGACTAGCCCAGGTCGGCCTCGAAGGCGCTGAGCTCCTCCTCGCTGATCTTGTAGGCGTGCTCGTCGGCCGGGTAGGCGCCCGAGCGGACCTCGGCTGCGAACGCCTCGAGCCCGCGGCGGATCTCGCTGGCCAGGTCGGCATAGCGCTTGACGAAGCGAGGCGCAGGCCCCTCGTTCACGCCGAGCAGGTCGTGCCAGACCAGGACCTGCCCGTCGCAGTTGGGACCCGCCCCGATTCCGATGGTCGGGATCGCGAGCGCCTCGGTCACGTGGGCGGCTACCTTCGCCGGCACCGCCTCCAGCACGATCGCGAAGGAGCCGGCCGACTCGAGCTCCCGGGCATCGGACACCAGCTGACGGGCCGTCGCCGCCGTCCGGCCCTGGGCCTTCATGCCGCCGAGCTTGGTCGCCGACTGCGGCGTCAGACCAAGGTGCCCCATGACCGGGATGCCCGCCCCGACGATGGCACGAACGCGCGCCAGCATCGGCCCTGCTCCTTCGAGCTTGACCGCGTCGGCGCCGGCCTTGACGAGCCGAACCGCGTTGGCCACCGCATCGGCGTCGGAAGCCTGGAAGGACCCGAACGGCATGTCGCCGATGATCAGCGCGCGCGGCTTCGCGCGCGCCACGGCCGAGGTGAGCATCACGGCCTCGTCCATGCTGACCGGGACGGTGGTCTCGTAGCCGAGCACGTTGTTGCCGGCCGAGTCGCCCACCAGCAGAAGGTCGACGCCGGCCTCGGAGGCGAGGCGCGCCGAGGGGTGGTCGTAGGCCGTGACCATCACGATCTTGGTGCCGGCACGCTTCATGGCGCCGACCTCGGGGAGGGCCATGGCCTCGCGGTGGACATCGGTCATGCGCGAAGCGTCCTCTTCGCGAATCGGGTTGTCAACGCGCCACGGCGTACAGGTCGCGGACGTACCAGATCTCGGTGGCGTGCTCGAGCAGCTCCTTGTTCACCCACCATACGATGTCGAGCAGCGGCAGCTGAGGGTCGAGTCCGTGCGGGTACGCGCTGCGGCCGACGGTGTCCAGGTCCGCATCGCGCATGGTGCCGATCCCATTGCGCCAGGCGGCCAGGCCGTCCCGCAGGAACGGGATTGCCTCGGCGGCCGTCATCGGCCAGTCGAGGTCGTCATCGTCGAGGCTGTGCGACCCGACCAGCCAGTCGGCACGCACCAGGCTGCCGGCCCCGAGGTGGCCGATGGACCATGCGAGGGTGCGGGGCAGCACGGCGTCCGGCGTCGGCGGCAGGCCCCTGGTGTCCGGTCGCGAGCTGCCTGCTGGTTGGCGCCGCACCGTCAGGACGGTCCGCGCCGGCTCCCACAGCAGCTCCTCGTCCGTGAGCCCGTCGAGGCGTTCGAGCACCTGGTCGCGCATGTAGTCCCACTGAGCGAGAAGGGGCGCGAGCCGAGGCGGTGCATCGGGGTAGTCGGCAATCATCGCGCCCGATGATCCCACCAAAAGGGGACAGCCTCTCGTCAGGTTTGCTCCGACGTCGAAGCGCCTGGTCAGTGCGCTCCCAATGGGATGTTGTCGATCAGGCGTGTCGTGCCGACGCGCACGGCTGCGGCAAGCGTCGGCGGATCGAAGTGGGCGACCTGCACGTACTCCACGGTCAGGTCGCCCTCCGCCGGCTCCAGGATCCGGCGAGCCGCGACGACCGGATCATCCCCATTTCGATGCGCCTCAACCCCAGCCCGGAGCGCCCGCGGCAGAGCGAGGGCGACGTCCCGTTCGGCCGCCGACAGGAACGCATTGCGCGACGACAGCGCCAGGCCGTCGCGGTCGCGCACCGTCGGCACCGCGACGATCTCCACCGGCAGGTTCAGGTCGCCGACCACCCCCCGGATGACGGCCAGCTGCTGCGCGTCCTTCTGCCCGAACCAGGCGAGCTGCGGCTGGACGATCGAAAAGAGCTTGGTGCAGACCGTCGCCACGGCACGGAAGTGCCCGGGCCGCGACGCGCCCTCGAGCACGGTGGCAAGCTCGCCGGGGTCGACTGATGTGTCGAAGCCATCCGGGTAGAGCTCCTCGACCGATGGCGCGAACAGGAGGTCGACTCCCGCCGCCTCCGCCGCGACCGCGTCCTTCGCCTCGCCGCGCGGGTATCGATTGAGATCGTCGGCGGTGGTGAACTGGCTCGGGTTGACGAACAGGCTGACGACCACGACATCAGACGCCTCGCGGGCCGCCCGCATGAGCGCCCGATGACCGTCGTGGAAGGCGCCCATGGTCGGCACCAGGCCGATTCGCTCGCCCCGGCGGCGCGGCCGTGCCAGCGCCTCGCGCATCTCCGCGACCGTGCGGACGGTCCTCACGGGCGCGTCGCCTCGGCGAGCGCGCGATAGAGCGGCACGAGATCAGGTGCCCGCTCCGCCAGCACGTCGAGGTGCGCCTCGACCGTGCTCCAGTCGCCGCGCGCAATCGGCCCGGTCAGGTCGAACCGGTTCTCGATCGTGCGTCGCATGAGCGGCACGATCGCCTCCTCCGGAGCTCCGACCTCCGTCAGCAGTCGGACGGCAACGTCGTGCAGCGTGACGAGGAAGTTCCCGCCGATCACCGCCGCCGCGTGGTAGAGCGTGCGATCGCCATCCGCTACCTCGAATGGCCGCAGGCCGATGGTCTCCGCCAGCCATCGGGCGCGCGCGATCGCGCCATCGGTCTCGCCGCTGATGGCGCCCCAGGCGCCGTCGAGCTGCTCCGGGCCGCGTTCGGGGGTGAGGGTCTGGAGCGGGTGCACGCTGAAGCGCCGCTCGTGCGGGTCGAGCGCTCCCAGGCGTGTCGCGCCGCTGACGTGGGCGACCCATCGACCGATCGGGACGGCGGACGCGACCTCGCCGATCACCTGGTCCGGGACGCACAGCAGCACCAGCTCCGCTTCCGGGTGGGGATCACGCCCGTCCGTCACGCGCAGCCCGCGCTCCGCCAGGCGAGCGCGAATGGCGCTCCCGGCCCTGCCGGTCCCGATGACGTGGACCGCTTCGAACATGGCTCGCAGTCTAGGCACCGCCGCCGCGTCAGGAAATGGGCCGGTGCTGAGCCTGGTTGATGAAGCCCGATCAGGAGTCGGTGCGTTCCCACTCCGACTGGCGCGGACGGCCCATCGCCTCCCAGGCCTCGACCTCCCCGCCGAGTCGCAGCGCGTGGACGACCTGCCGTGCGGCGAGTGCCACGATCGAGGTGAAGGTCGGGTACGCCAGCTCGATCTCGGCCAGGCGCTCCACGGGCATCTCAGCTGCCATTGCGGTCGCGGCGATCTGGACGACCTCGACCGCCTGCTCGCCGATGACGTGCGCGCCGACGACGCGCCGCGTGTTGCGGTCGACGACGAGCTTGCAGAATCCATCGGTGCGCCGATCAATGACCGCACGGTCCAGGTCGAGGTACGGAACCACGCCGACGACGACCTCGCCGGCAGCCCTGGCCGCAGCCTCGGTCAGGCCGACGCTCCCGTATTCCGGATCGGTGAAGCCGCCGTGGGCGACGATCGTGTGCCGAACCTTGCCTCCCCCCGTCCCGAGCGCGTTCTCGGCCGCGATCCGGCCCTCGTAGGTGGCGCTCTGGACCAGCATCATGCGACCGGTGATGTCGCCGGCCGCCCAGATCGTGTCGGCCGACGTGCGCAGCGTGTCGTCGACGGTCACATAGCCACGCTCCGTCGCCACGCCGGCTTCGGCGAGCCCAAGCTCCTCGACATTGCCGGGCCAGCCGACGGCGAGCATGATCGTATCGGCCGTCATGGTGCGCTGCTCATCGCCCTGCCGATAGGTCAGCCGCAGGCCCCGACCATCCCGCTCGATCCGCTCGACGCCGGCGATGCCGGTGACGACGTCGATTCCGTTCGCCGCGAAGGCAGCCGCCAGCGCGAATGCCATGTCCTCGTCCTCGGCGGGGATGATCCGCGGAGCCAGCTCCAGCAGGGTTACCCGAGTGCCGAACGCGGCGAAGATCGACGCCAGCTGCGCGCCGGTCGCCGCGGCACCCACGATGGCGAGCGACCGCGGGAGCTCGCGCATCGTCCACACGTCGCCATGCGTGATGGCCAGCTCGCTGCCGGGGAACGGCAGCCGGCGGGCGTGTCCGCCACACGCCACGATGAACCGCTCTGCGTCCAGCTCCGTGCCATCGCCAACGGCGACGCGCCACGCATCGGTGAAGCGGGCCGGCCCGCGTCCGGCCAGGAGAAGGATCCCCGCTCGCTCGAGATGGCTCACGAGCTGCTTTTTCTCGTGGAGCTCGTACACCGTGCGCTGGGTGGCTGCCAGGAGTTCGCGCAGGTCGAGCGACGGGCGAGGCGAGCTCAGCCCGTAGTCGGCCAGCTGCTCCGAGTCGCGGACCAGCCGCGCCGCCCTGGCGAGGACGCGCGTCGGGGCGCAGCCGTCATCGGTGCAGGTCCCCCCGGGCCGATCGCGTTCCACGAGCGCCACCCGGGCTCCGAGCTCAGCCGCACGCAGCGCGGCCGTCACGCCGGCCGGGCCGCCCCCAATCACGGCCAGGTCGAAGGTGCGTCCGGTTCGCGCGCTCATCGGCGTGATGGTAAGGCGCGCGCGTCGGGCATGATCATGGTGTGACCGGCGGCCCAGTCCTTCTTGTTGGTGGCAACGAGTTCCTGCCCGGCAACGAGCCGCACGACCTGCGCTTCGCGGCGGCGGCCGCCGACGGGCGGACGTACCTGATCGCCGCCGCCGCGGCGCGGCAGGATCCGGATCGTGCCGTCCGTACGGCATCCCGGTGGTTCGGGGCGCTCGGCCTCGAGGTCGAGGAGCTGCCGCTCCGGACCCGACGCCAGGCGAACGATCCGAAGATCGCGGCCGCCGCGGCTGGTGGCCGGGCCTTCTACCTGTGCGGCGGCGATCCGGGGCTGGTGGTGGCGACGCTTCGTGATACGGCTGCGTGGGACGCCATCGTGGCCGCCTGGCGCCGCGGCGCGGCTATAGCCGGTTCCTCGGCCGGTGCCATGGCACTCGGCCAGTGGACGCTGCTCCGTGCCAGGCGGCCCGGCGACCGTGACCGGCGGTATGCCCCCGCGCTGGGCCTGGTTCCCGCTGTCGTCGTCGTCCCGCACCTCGACGAGTTCGGCAAGTCGTGGCTCCCCTCGGCCGCCGATGGCCGACCCGACCCGGACACGATCATTGTTGGGATCGATGCCCGCACGGCCGCCGTCTGGTGGCCGGGACGAGGGCGCGGATGGAGCGCCATGGGCATCGGCGCCGTCGAGATCGTCACGCCAAATGCCCGGCGGCGCGTGGCCGCCGGGCATCGAGTCACGGGCCTTCGGAGACCGAACCCGATCAGGCGTCCGGGAACGTCACCTCGATGAGCGGCGAGGACACGACCATCAGCGCGGTGTCGTAGCCCCAGCCCACCGAGATGGGACCGAGGACTCGCTCCCGCTCTGCCCGGTCGGTGATGACCCGTGCCGTCGCCGGCAGGTCGGCGACGAAGCCCTGCTTGAGATGGAAGGTCATGTGCGGGTTCGCCCGCAGGTTGGCGATCCAGCCACGTGGCCAGCCAGGCCGGCCGCTGATGTAGATCCGGCCGTCGATGTTGTGGAAGACGAGCTCGATCCGCCTCGGCCGGCCGCTCTTGCGACCGGTGGTGGTGATATCGATGCGGTGGCCCCGCTGAAGGGCCCTCCGCACGCGATCATCGGCGGCGATCACGCCTCCACCGTCACCGTTCGCTCATCGGTGCCGCGCACGAGGGTGATCTCGAGCGCGCCCTCGCCGGCGAGCGCTTCGAAGAGGTCGTCCGCGCTCCCGATCGGCTTGCCGCCGACGGCCACCAGCAGGTCGCCTTCCGCGATCCCGGCCTTTGCGGCGGGGGAGTCGTCATCCACCTCGCGGACCAGCAGACCGTCACGCTCCGGCAGGCCCACCGAGCGGCGCAGCTGTCGAGCCACGTGCGACGGTGCCAGGCCAACGCCGAGGCGGCGCCGCTTCGGCGACTCGCCGCGCCCGAGTGCGGTGATGCGGTCGCGCAGCGCGGCATCCGCCGCGATGGCCAGGTAGAACCCGTTCCCGAGCCGGTTCGTGTTGATGCCGAGGAGCCGCCCGTCGAGGTCGACGATCGGGCCGCCGGACGAGCCGGGCATCAGGGGAGCCGTGTGCTCCACGGCGCCCGCCACGCGTCGCCCGCGCGGGCCGCGGAACGAGCGGCCGGTGCCGCTCACGAAGCCGAAGGTGACGCGCGGGCCGTGACCGTTCGGATTGCCGAGCGCGACGACGGGGCCGCCGACGCCGGCCGTCTCGCCATCCTCCAGCTCGAGCGCCGCTGCCCCCTCGGTGGCGGCCTCGAGGACCGCCAGGTCGCCGTCCGCGTCGACACCGACGACCGTTGCATCGGCGCTCCGTCCATCGGCGAAGGTGATCGTCACCTCGTCGCCGTGCAGGTTGTGTGCGTTCGTCAGGATCCGGTTCTCGCCGATGATCACGCCGGAGCCGCCCCGCCATCGGTTGCCGATCCCGACCACCGATGGTCCAACGCGCTCCGCGATATCGCCGATCTCCCGGCCCAGGTCTGCCAGGGCTGTCATGAGTTCTCGATGCCTCCACAGGGTAAGATGTCACTTGCAATGCACAAGTTACACCTCCGCCGGACGCTGTCAAGGCCGATGCCCTACGATCCCCCGGTGGCCGCCCAGACACCCCTTGCCGCGGCGCTCGAGCGCGTCGGTGACCGATGGAGCCTGCTCATCATCGAGGCCCTCCTGAACGGCTCTCGCCGCTTCGGCGAGCTGTCTGCCGAGGTGTCGGGGATCGCCCCGAACATCCTGTCCGAGCGGCTGAAGCGCCTGGAGGGCGAGCGGATCGTGCGCGCCACGCCGTACTCGGAGCGACCACCACGCTTCACTTATGCCCTGACCGACGAAGGCCTCGAGCTGGCCGGCGTCCTGCGCCTGCTGGCCGATTGGGGCTCCCGCGGCTCTGCCCAGGCCGAGCCGATGCGCCACGCGGCGTGCGGCACGCCCGTCGAGGCCCGGCTGTGGTGTCCGACCTGCGCCCGCTCGGTCGAGGAGCCCGAAGCCGACGGCCTCCGCTTCGTGTGATGGTCCGCGGTCGGTGACAATTCCGTAATACTTGTGCGGGGAGGGCACGCACAATCCAGCTTCGTGACACGCTTGACAAGTGACCGAATGGTCACATATAGTCGGCGTCAGGATGGAAGAGCTGGAGCCCGCGTTTCGCGCCCTCGCCGATCCGCATCGGCGCACCCTGCTCGATCGGCTCCGGGAGCGTGACGGCCAGACGCTGGGCGAGCTCTGGGCCGCGCTGCCGCAGATGACCCGGTTCGGCGTCATGAAGCACCTGCGGGTCCTCGAGGACGCGCACCTGGTGACTTCGCGACGCGACGGCCGCCGCAAGCTCCACTTCCTCAATCCCGTTCCGATCCGCCTCATCGCGGACCGGTGGATCAGCCGCTACGCCGCGCCCCTGGTCGAGGCGATGGCGGACATCAAGCACACCGTGGAGAGGCGAACGATGTCCGAAGCACCCAAGCATGTCTACGAGGTCTACATCGCCGCGACGCCGGAGCAGGTCTGGCGCGCCCTGACCGAGTCGGAGTTCACGAAGCAGTACTACTACGGCAACACGATCGAGTCGGACTGGCAGCCCGGCTCACCGATGGTCTACCGCAACCCCGACGGCACCGCGGCCATCGAGTGCGAGGTCGTCGAGGCCGATCCGCCGCGGAGGCTCGTCCATACCTTCTTCTTCCCGGGCACCGACGACTCGCCGTCGCGCTGCACATGGTCTATCGAGCCACGAGGCGAGGCGACCTTGCTCGTCCTGACACACGACGAGTTCGACGCTGAGACGCCCACGTATCGGAGCGTCGCCCATGGCTGGGTGCCGATCCTGTCCGGTCTCAAGACCCTGCTCGAGACGGGCAAGCCGCTCGCCATCAGCTATCCGGCAGCCGAGGGCGTCCGCGACTGAGCGTGTCGCCCGCGGTGGCGGGAGCATTGCGTGCCAACCAGGTTGGCCCTGTGACCGAGGAGCGTGGCCTTGGGGCGAGTTCCGGGGCCGGATGCGGCCCTTCGACGGTCATCAGGGCCAACCAGGTTGGCGGATCGGCCGGGGAGCGACCGCTTGTCGGTCGTAGCGCCAATTGACCTGGCAATCGCCCGCGCGCCGCGCTCGATGCGTCGAGCGCATCTCACCGGATCGAGTTCTCGCGTGCGTTCGCGCGATCTATTGAGCACCGGTATGCACCGAGCGTGCGGTCGGGCGACCCTCACGCTCGCCCGCGCTCGATGGATCGTCTGAATCGCACGTCGAGCAGGCGTCGCGTGAAGACCGCTCGCTCTGGGAGCGCCGAGCCGGTCGCGCCCAATGCGCTAGGCCGGCTCCCAGGTGAAGTCGCCGGTGAACATGCCGTCGACGAAGCCGATCTGGTAGGCGAGATACAGGCCGAAGGCCAGCGAGAGCAATCCGGAGCCGATGGTCAGCCATCGGTTGATCTGGGCGGACCGCGCCCGGGCGATCCAGAACGGCAGGCCGATGACCGTCGTCAGGACGGCCATCCCGGCCGCCACGCCGAGGCAGAAGATCACGAGGTAGGCAAGCGCGGTGCCCGTGTCCTGGATGGTTGCCAGGACCAGCAGCGCCACGGCCGCGCTGCCCGCCAACCCGTGCACGAGCCCGACGGCCACCGGCCGCAGGAGCTGGTACCAGCCGAACGTGGCGACCAGCCCGGTCACGCCGCCGAGGTGGGGATCGGTGCCGTGCCCGTGCACGTGGGCGTGCCCGTGCGCGTGATCCTCGGGCGGCTCGCCGTGCGCGTGGGCGTGCTCGTGGTCGTGCCCGTGCAGCGGCGCCGGCGGGGTGAGCCGCTCCGTGATGCCGCGCAGGCCGCCGGTCAGGTTCAGGATGCCGAGGCCGATCAGCATGACCGCCACCGCGAACTCCATGGCGAGGCCCACCGCCGGTGCGATGACCACGTTGAATACGATGATCAGCACACCGACGGTGACCACCGTGATCGTATGGCCAAGCCCCCAGAGCGCACCGATCAGCGTCGTGTGCGCGAAGCGGCGGCTGCGGTTGAGAATCGTCGTCACGGCGATCACGTGATCCGCATCGGTCGCGTGGCGCATGCCGAGCAGGAAGCCGAAGCCGGCAAGCGCGAGCAGCTGGGTCATCGCGTCTCCGTGGTGGTGGAGCCTACTATTGCAAGAGGTTGCAATAGTAAACTACCGGTCATGAACGTCAACCGAGCGCTCCCGCCACCGTGGAGCAGCGTCGGCGATCGCCTCCGCGAGCGAGGCCTTCGCTGGACGCCGCAGCGACGCACGGTCATCGAGGTGCTCGCAGCGTGCGACGGGCACATCACCGGAGCGGACCTCGTGGAGCGCTGCCGGTCCCGCGACATGTCGACGATTCCGTCGACCGTCTACCGCACGCTCGACGTCCTCGAAGAGCTGGGGCTCGTCCGTCACGGCCACGATGCCAACGGGCGCGAGGAGTTCCACGTCCTGCCGGCCCAGGAGCACGGACACCTCCATTGCTCCAGATGCGGCGCCACGTGGGAAATCGGCGAGGCCAGGGCGTGGGCCGTCGCCGAAGCCCTTCGGGCGGCCGACGGCTTCGAGATCGACATTGGCCACGTCACGCTCGTTGGCCGATGCCAGGACTGCGCGGACGGGGTCGCTGACCTGCCCCCCGGGTCGACACGGGACTGAGCGCGGGCTCCGCCGCAATCCACCCGTACCCACGGGTGGAATCCCGTGGGAGCCCGCCGAATTTCCTCCGTTCAGCCGTCCGTTGACCCGACCCACCGGTCAATGGCTGGTTCGCCGCTGCTAGGCTGCGCGGCGTGCGCACGAGTGCCCCGGACGTCGGCTTCCTGGGGGCGCGGGTCGAGACGGACCTGGCCCGGATTGACGCAGACGTCGCCATCCTCGGCGTCCCCCACGGCTGGCCGTATCCGCGTCCGGGCGCGACGGCCGGCTGCGCAGAGGGGCCCGCCGCCGTCCGCCGTCGCTCCCAGCGCCTGGCGCGATTCGTGGATCACTGGGACTTCGACCTCGACGGACCGATGCGCCTCCCGCGCATCGTCGATGCCGGCGACGTCCCCGGCGACCCGACCGACGGGCCGGGCAACGCGCGGCGCACGAGCGAGGCGATCGCCGCCATCCTCGAGCGCGATGCCATCCCGGTCTGCATCGGCGGTGACGACTCCGTGCCCATTCCGATCCTGCGCGCCTACGAAGGCCTCGGACCGCTCACGGTCCTCCAGGTGGACGCCCACCTCGACTTCCGTGACG
The DNA here is from genome assembly GCA_013697395.1 of Chloroflexota bacterium. Classification (GTDB taxonomy): domain Bacteria; phylum Chloroflexota; class Limnocylindria; order QHBO01; family QHBO01; genus JACDBZ01. The sequence goes on from JACCWY010000414.1 coordinate 20,993, forward strand.
AGGTGCAGGGCGTAAGGGATGGGTACTCGTCCCCGATGCGCCGCGCGTCGGAGATGGCGCACGTCGAGCGCATCGTCCAGGTCGGGCTCCGTGGCGTCGGCTCGGCACGCGCCTCGGACGTCGACGACTCGCGCGCCGCCGGGAACCTGCTCGTCACGGCGCGCGAGCTCCGCGAGCGAGGCGTTCCGTGGCTGCTCGATCAGCTGCCGGCGCCGGACGCATCGGTCTTTGTCAGCTTCGACTGCGACGGGCTCGATCCATCGGTCTTTCCCGCAGTCTCGGCTCCGGCGCCAGGCGGCCTGACGTACGCGCAGGCGTCGGGATTGCTGCGCGGCATCGGCCCGCGTCTCGTCGGCGCCGCGTTCACCGAGTATGTCCCGTCGCTCGACGTGAACGAGCTCTCGGCGCTGGTGCTGGCGCGTCTCGTGGTCGACCTGGCCGGCGTCGTACAGCACGGTTTGACTCCGCCGGCGTCCGAGGGCTAGCATCCACGGCATTCGTCTTCCTCCCTAAGCGGGGATCCCCTGCCCGGACTGCTGCTTATCGAACTGAGCCGGATCGAAACGCCCCATCGACCGGCCGCGCATCGCGGTCCTCAACTCCCGTAAGCCCTAGCGGAGGTTGCCCGTCCCGTGATACGACGACTGTTCGTTCTCGTCAGCGTACTGACCCTGGTGTTGCCCTCAACGGTCTTCGCCGAGGATCCCAGCGTCGCCGATCGCTTCCCGTCCAGCCCGTCACGAGGGATCGTCGACCCCGCGGTCCTTCCTGCCGCGATCGATGACTCTCGGTCCGTGACCGTGATGGTTCAGCTCGAGGGAGACCCGGTTGCGGTCGTCCAGGCCGAGTCGAACCGCAAGCTGACCAGGGCCGAGCGCGATGCCATCAAGGCTCAGCTCAAGGCGAGGCAGGACGCCATCACGGACGACATCGCCGCCCAGGGTGGCGAGGTCGAGTCGCAGCTGCAGTCCGCCTACAACGGCATCCGCGTCCGGGTCTCGCGACGCGATGCCGCCGCCCTCGCATCGCTGCCCGGCGTCATCGGCGTTCGGGGCCTGCAGGTGCAGACCATCGAGAATGCGACAAGCGTGCCGTTCCTGGGCGTGCCGGCGGTATGGCAAAGCACCGGCTTCACGGGCGAGAACATCAGCGTCGGGATCATCGATACCGGGCTGGATTACACGCATGCCAACTTCGACGGCCCCGGAACTGCTGCAGCCTACGACGCTGCCGATGCGCTCGACATCACGATCGGTGACGCCGGCGACGCAGGCCTGTTCGGGCCGGACGCGCCGAAGGTCAAGGGCGGGTTCGACTTCTCTGGCGACACCTACGACGCCTCCTCCGACGATCCGGCCATCAATACGCCCAAGCCCGATCCCGATCCGCTCGACTGCCAGGGGCACGGGTCGCACGTGGGCGGGACCACCGGTGGCTTCGGAGTGCTCGCCGACGGCACGACCTACGGGGATGATGAGGGCGAGACGTATGACGAGTCGACCCACCTGAACGAGTTCAAGGTCGGCCCGGGCGTCGCGCCGAACGTCGACCTGTACGCCCTTCGCGTCTTCGGCTGTGACGGCTCCACCGACCTGACCGTCAATGCCATCGATTGGGCCGTCGACAACGAGCTCGATGTCATCAACATGTCGCTTGGCTCGCCATTCGGTCGAGCGACCGACCCGTCGGCGGTGGCCTCTACCAACGCCGCGGCCGCCGGTGTCATCGTCGTGGCCTCAGCAGGCAACAGCGGGGCCAACCCGTACATCACCGGTGCACCCGGTGCCGGCGACGGCGCGATCAGCGTCGCCGCGGTCGACAGCTCGGCGACCTTCCCGGCCGCCATCCTCGGGCTCAGCACCGGCGCGTCGGTGACGGCCATCAACGCCAACGCAGCGGACCTGCCCGCAGGCCCGCTGCCCATCCACGTCCTGCGTAACCCGGACGGTACGGTCAGCCTTGGCTGCAACGGGATCGGGGCGGGTGGCGCACCCCTGCCTGGGAGCACACCGGGCGAGTACGCAGCCCAGAACGTCGCGGGCAAGATTGTCGTCACGGTGCGTGGAGGCTGCGCTCGCGTCGCGCGGGCTGTTCACGCCCAGCAGGCTGGTGCGGCCGGCGCGATCATGATCGACACGAGCCCTGGCTTCCCGCCGTTCGAGGGCGAGATCACCGGCAATCCCGACATCCCTGGTCACGAGTACCTCGTGACGATTCCCTTCCTCGGCGTCCGCGGCGTGCTGGGACCGAATCCGACGGAGGACGGCGACCTCGTCGTTGCCGCCGACGGAGGGACAACCACGCTGACAGCGACGACGCTCACGAACCCCGGCTTCCGTGGCTTCGCGAGCTTCAGCTCCGGTGGGCCCCGGAACGGCGACAGCGCTGCCAAGCCGAATATCGCCGCCCCCGGTGTCAGCACCCTCTCCACGGACGTCGGCACCGGAACGGGCGGCACCCGGATGTCGGGGACCTCGATGGCCTCGCCGCACGTGGCGGGTGTCGCGGCTCTGGTCCGCGAATCGCATCCGGACTGGTCGGTCGAGGATGTGAGCGCCGCCATCCAGAACTACGCGGATCCATCTGCCGTTGCGGGATACCGTCTGACACGGGCAGGAACGGGACTAGTCGACACCGCCGAGTCGGTGGCTGCCGACGTCGTCGCACTCGGCGACGGCGTGACGGCGGAGGATGCCGAGGGAAATCCCGTCGGGTTCATGACCGCCAGCCTGAGCTATGGGTTTGCGGAGCTGGGAGCGAACTTCAGCGGCACGAGGACGCTGACGGTTCGCAATCACGGCGATGCCGATGTGACCCTGAACCTCGGTTCGGAGCCCTCGCCGCAGTCGCGCCCGGCGTCGCTCGCCTTCGGCGCGGCCGCGCTGACGGTGCCGGCCGGTGGCGAGTCCGCGGTCGAGGTCACGCTGAACGTGCCCGTCGCCAGCGTGGGTGGGTCCTTCTCGACCAACCAGTTCGCCTTCCGGGAGGCATCGGGCAACGTGACGCTCTCGAGTGGAGAGCTCGTGCTGCGGGTCCCGTACCTGCTCGTGCCGCGGGCGCTCTCGAACGTGGAGACAGCGCTCGACGGACCGCTCACCACGAGCGGCGCGAACCGCAAGCAGACGGCCACCGTCACCAACGAGGGTGGCACGCTCACGACCGCCGCGGATGTGTACGCCTGGGGCCTTGAGGATCCTGACGACATGAACGAAGGCGCCCTCGGCGGCGGCGGATACGACGTTCGAGCCGTGGGCGTCCAGTCGTTCGACGCCGAAGAGGCGCTGGGAGACCGCGCGTTCCGAAACGACCGGTTGCTGGTCTTCGCGATCAACAACTGGAGCCGATGGTCCACGGCGGCCGTCAACGAATGGGACATTAACGTCGATAGCAATGGGGACGGGTCACCCGACTACATCGTCGTCGCGATCGACTCCGGGGCCATTCGGACCGGCAGCTTCAACGGCCTGCTGGAGGTCTTCTTCGTGGATCTGGCCACGGGTGACCTGTTCGCCAGTGGCTTCCTGGCAAGCTCGCCAACCGATAGCAGCACACTGCTGCTGCCGGTCCTGGCAAGCGACCTTGGCCTGTCCAACTCGGCCCGCCAATTCTCGTACTCGGCGGTGAGCTTCTCGCTCGAAGGGCCGGGCGTGGATGTCGTGACTGGCTCAGCGGGGTTCAACGCGTTCAAGCCGGCCATCACGACCGGCCAGTTCGTCATCGTCCAGCCGAACGGGACCGGCTCGTTCGCCGTGGAAGTCGACAATGGCGAATGGAAGAAGACTCCGGCCAAGGGGCTCATGGTCGTCGCGCTTGATAACGCGGCGGGTGCTCCAGAAGCGCAGCTGATTCCAGTGCCGGCCCCGTAGCCGGCTACCGTTCCTCGCAACCGAAGCCCTCGCCGGTCAGCCGGCGGGGGCTTCGACTTATCCCGGATCGATCAGCCGCCGCGCGGAAGGTCCGATTCGCAGAGCCGCGGCTCGCCGTCCAGCGGCACGCGGTAGTCGAACTCGTCACCGTCGACCTTCACCACGACCCGGAACCCGTCGACCAGTGCCTGCGTGTACGCCTGGCCGGGCTTTGGGCATCCCAGCGAGCCGTCGTTCCAGGTCACCGTCTCGAAGCTCACCAGCTCCACCGCTTCTGCTTCCAGGGTCCCATCGACATGAGTCTCCAGGGCGCCGATGACGGCAGCCCAGACGTCGTCCGGAACCTCGCTCGGGCCGTCGACGGCCGGCTCCGACGCGAGCGGCGACGTCGTTTCGAACGGCTCGCGGGTCGGGGACTCGCTCGTCTGGGGATCGATGTCGCTCGTGGCCCCCGGCCCGATCCCGGCGGCGCAGGCCGAGATGAGGCCGATCGCGAGGACCGGCGCGGCGAGCCTAGCGAACGCTGGGTGCTTCATCGGGTGCCAGACGGAATCGGCCGCGATGAGGTTGCAGCGGCGGCATCGGACCGTGGCCGTTGCAACAGAGAGTTCATGGTTCGTTGACGCATCGGGCCATTGTGCGCGGTTCGTCGCTGCTTATGCTGGACGCACCAATCCAACCACGCGATACGTCGCCCGAGCAGGCGACGACGCGCTTCAGCTGGAGGCCCTCCCCACCGGGACCGCATCCGTCCCGATGCCGCTCCATCGCCTGTTCGTGGTGATCGTCGCCCTCGCCATGGCGCTCGCGGCCATTGTCCCGATGGTCTCGCCGCCGGCCGCCCGCGCGACCTCGAGCTCCATCGTCATCACCCAGGTCTACGGCGGCGGCGGGAACTCCGGCGCAACGTACACGCACGACTTCATCGAGCTCTTCAACCTCGGCACCACCGCGGTCGACGTGAGCACCTGGTCGGTCCAGTACACGTCGGCGGCCGGGACGAGCTGGGCGCGCACGAACCTGTCGGGGATCATCCAGCCGGGTGCGTACTTCCTCGTTCAGCAGGCGCAGGGTGCGGGTGGAACGGCGCCCCTGCCTACCTCCGACGCCACGGGAACTACTGCGATGTCGGCGACGGCGGGCAAGGTCGCCCTGGTGACGAACCAGGTGACGCTCTCGGGCTGTGGTTCGGCCGAGACCCCCTGTCTACCGAGCGCGTCGATCCTGGACTTTGTCGGCTATGGGAGCGGGGCGACCGAGTCCGAGACCGCTCCGGCGCCGACACTGAGCAACACAACTTCGGCCAGGCGACTCAACTCGTGCGTGGACTCCGACAACAACGCCGCGGACTTCGCTGCCGGAGCGCCGACCTCGCGGAACAGCGCGACGGTGACTCCCTGCGGCGCGGAGACGGATCCGAGCGGTATCGGTGCCGCCAATCCGAGCACGGTCGAGCAGGGCGGAACCTCCCTGCTGACGGTGACGGTGACGCCCGGTGCGAACCCCACCAGCACGGGACTGGCCGTGAGCGCCGACCTGACGGCCATCGGTGGATCGGCGACGCAGGCCTTCTTCGACAACGGCACGAACGGCGACCCGACTGCCGGCGACAACGTCTTCTCCTTCTCCGCCGTCGTGTCGACAGGCACCACGCCCGGTGCCAAGTCCCTCCCGGCCACGATCGGCGACTCCGAGGCCCGCGCGGGCGAGGCCACCATCAACCTGACGGTCATCGCGCCGGCCGAGCCGACGGAGATCCACGAGATCCAGGGTGCCGGCCACACCTCGCCGCTGGTCGGCCAGACCGTCTTCAGGGTCGAGGGCGTCGTGACCGCCGTCCGCCCGCAGAGCTTCTACATGACCGACCCGACCCCGGATGCCGACGACGCCACCTCCGACGGCATCCTTGTCTTCCGCGGGTCCGCCCCCGGCGTCGGGGTGGGGGACCTCGTCCAGGTCAACGGCCGGGTCGGTGAGTTCCGGCCCGGCGGCTCGGGCAGCGACAACCTGACGACCACCCAGCTGACGAACCCGAGCTCGACGAACCCGATCGCGATCCGGATCCTCTCGAGCGATAACACCCTCCCGGTGACGCTGGTCGGCACCGGGGGCCGCGTGCCGCCAGGCGAGGTGATCGACAACGACTCGGCCGGCGGATCGGTCGAGAATGCGGGGGGCACCTTCGACCCGGCGCAGGACGGAATCGACTTCTGGGAGAGCCTCGAGGGCCAATACCTCCGTGTCAACAACGCCGTTGCCGTCGGTCCCACCAACGACTTCGGCGAGATTCCGGTCGTCGGTGACGGTGGCGCGAACGCCGGGCCGCGCACCTCGCGGGGTGGCGTGCTGATCACGCCGACGGACTTCAACCCTGAACGCATCATCCTGGACGACGCGCTGCTCCTGCCCGCTTCCGTACCGGACATGAACGTGGGCGACACCTTCACCACATCGGTCTTCGGCGTCCTCGACTACGACTTCGGTAACTTCAAGCTGCTGGTGACGGCGAATCTCGTGCGCGTCGACAGCGGCCTCACCCGCGAGGTCGCCGCCCCGACAGGTTCGCGACATCTCAGCATCGACACGTTCAACGTCGAGAATCTCGACCCCAACCCGGCTGATGGGGAGATCGACGACGTTGCCAGGCTGGGGGCGCTGATTGCGCGCAACCTCGCCTCGCCGGACATCCTGGCCATCGAGGAGATCCAGGACAACTCAGGCGGGTTCAATGACGGGACCACCGCTGCGGACCTGTCATGGGGCTCGCTCATCTCGGCCATCGCGTCGGCCGGCGGTCCGACCTACGAGTACCGGCAGATCGATCCGGTCAACAACTCCGACGGTGGCCAGCCGGGCGGCAACATCCGCGTCGGCTTCCTGTTCCGAGCCGATCGGGGCGTCCATTTCGTGGATCGCCCGGGCGGGACATCGCTCAACGAAACCGACGTTCTCGCGGTCGAGCACGGGCGCAGCACGAGCGCCCAGCTGACGTTCAGCCCTGGACGGATCGGGACGGATGATCGCGCTTTCAATCAGACGCGCAAGTCGCTCGCCGGCGAGTTCCGCTGGCGCGGCGAGACGATCTTCGTCGTGGCGAACCACTTCAGCTCAAAGGGCGGTGACGACCCGCTCTTCGGGCGGTGGCAGCCGCCGGTGCGGTACACCGAGTTCGAGAATCCCGCAGGCACCGATGCCGATGGCTGGCGTCACGGGCAGGCCCAGGTGATCAACGGCTTCGTGGACGAGGTCCTCGCCATCGAGCCCGACGCCAACGTCGTCGTGCTGGGAGACATCAACGACTTCCAGTTCAGCCGGACCGTCGAGATCCTCACCGGCGCCGCCGACGGTGCTCCAGTGCTGACGACGCTGTTCGACCAGCTGCCGTTGAACGAGCAGTACAGCTACGTCTTCGACGGCAACTCGCAGGTTCTCGACCAGATCCTCGTCAGCGACGCCGTTCTCGCGAGGTCGCCGACCTACGACGTCGTCCACGTGAACGCCGAGTTCTTCGACCAGGCGAGCGACCACGACCCCTCGGTCATGCGTGTAGCCTTCCAGCCCCGGCGAGGCAAGTAGCCGACGGATCCGGTCACGGGGTCGCCGGGCGAGGCCCTCCCGGCGGGCTCAGGCCATGTCGGGGTCGGGCTCGTCGCGCGGGGCGCCCATCGGCGGCTGATCGACGCCCGGCGCGCGCTGCTCCGGCTCGCCGTCCGGCGCGTCGGTCGGCGTCTCATCCGGCGTGTCGATCGGCGTCGTGGGTGGCATCTCGTCGTCGGGTGGCTGCTGAATCGTCATGCGCTCGACGGATGCAGGCCGCGTGCCGCCCTAGAACCATCCCTTGCGGCGGAAGTAGGTGACCGCAACGACCACGGCGGCCGCCATGATGCCCAGGGCCAGGGGGTACCCGAGCGGCTGGCGAAGCTCCGGCATGACGTCGAAGTTCATGCCGTAGATCCCGGCGATGAGCGTCGGCACCATCAGCACGACGGTGAACGCGGTGAGCCGCTTCATGATCGCGTTCAGGCTGTTGCTGGCCACGGTCAGGCGCGCATCGAGCACTGCCGCAAGCAGTTCCCGGTAGATGTCGACCTGGTCGAGTACGCGCACGAGGTGGTCGTACAGGTCCTGGTAGTACGGAGCCGATGCGGCGTCCACGATCTCCAGATCCCGGCGAAGCAGGACATTCGCCACGTCGCGCATCGGCGCCAGGACGCGCCGCAGCTCGAGGAGGCGGCGCTTGAGGTGGAGGATCTCGGCCAGGCTCTCGCGGTCGGCCTCGCCCACCAGGACCTTGTCCTCGATGGCATCGATCCGATCCGATAGGGTGTCCAGCTCCGGAAAGTAGCTGTCGACGGCCGCGTCCAGGATTGCGTACGGGAGCTCACTGGTGGTGTTGATCCCGCCGTTCCGGCGGCCGGCGAACGCCCTCCGCACGGCGTCGCACATCGGCGTCGCCGTCCACGTCACGCTCAGGAGCCACCCAGCGCCGACGAAGATGTGGATCTCGGAGAGCCCGTCCGGGGCATCGGCCACGGCCTCGTAAGCGACGATCATGTGCTGGCGCTCGTACGTGTCGAGCTTCGGGCGCTGGTGCTGCTTGCGGAGGTCCTCCAGCGCGAGCGGATGGAGCCTGAACTCCCTGCCGAGTGCGTCGATGTCATCGTCGTCGGGTGCGGTCGCGCTGACCCACACCAGCGTGCCATCGCGATCCGTCACTTGGTCGATCTCGTCGATTCGGCCGGCCGGCAGCTCCTCGACAGAACCGTCCGGGCTGCGGGCCAGGACGACGATGGAGGGCTCGACGGGATCGGTCATGGCGCGCGCAGTGTAGTGGCTGCTCCGGGCCTCGAGCGCACCGATTCCCGGCCGCCTACCCGGGTGAATACGACCACCGTCTAATGTGCTAGACTGCGGTAACACGTTATTCGCAGCACGGAGATCCCGATGGGCTGGCTACCCGACCCGGTAGAGCGACTGCTGGACGTGGCGCTGGTGGGAGAGCTCACCGTCATCGGCCACAACGGGCGACCGGTCACGCACCCACTGATTCCGCTCTATCACGAGGGGAGGATCTACCTTCACTCCTCGACGCTGTTCAGCAAGAAGCTCGAGCACATCAAGCGTGACCCACGGGTCGCGCTCGCCATCACGGACCCGGTGGCGACGAAGGGAAATCCCGACCGAGCCACGATCCAGGGAACGGCGCGGCTGATCGAGGAGGACCCGCACTCCGACTGGGAGCGTCTGATCCTGCGCCTGTGGCGGGCCAAGGAGCCCTCGATCGACGACTTCCTTAAGGTCCGCGTCGCGCTGCCGCTCTTCTTCGAGCGGGCGGTCATCGCGATCACGCCGGAGCGCTGCCTGTACTGGGCCGGCGGGCGGACCGATCTCGCGCCTGTCGAGACGCGCGCCCCGCGCAGCGAGGCCGCGTGATGGCGATCGACGCACCGATGCGATCCGTTCCATCGCCGCCCACGCGCCCACCGCGGCGGACTTCGAGCGTCTCGCGACGTATCCGCATCTCGTCGTCAGCTGGCTCGAGGCGGATGGCTATCCCACCAGCGTCGCCACGACCTTCGAGACCGATGCGACCGCCGGCATCATCCGCCTGGCCTCGCCCGGCGGCATGTCGATTCCGACCGACCGCGAGGTCGGCGTCCTTGGCAGCCATATCCATCCCATCACCGGCGGCTACGACGAGCGCCGCCACCTCCAGCTGTGGGGCAGGTTCGACGGTGCTGAGGCGTTCACGCCGGACCGCGTCTGGGGATGGGACGAGGCCGAGACCCCCTTCTTCGAGTACTCGGAGCGCTCCGTCCCGCAATCCCGTCGCTACCTCGCGGCCCTGTCGAGGGAGAAGGGTCGCACGATCAGGCCACGGCTGTCACCCTTCTGGCTGGCGCTGCGCACGACGCGCCTGCCGTTCCTCTCGGCGACCGCCGTTCCGGTCCTGCTCGGCATCGCCGTGGCCGCCAGCCACGGCGCGTTCACCTGGTGGACGGCGCTGCTCACGCTCCTCGGAGGCTCCTTCGCGCACCTGGCCATCAACGTCACGAACGACATCTTCGACACGCTCTCCGGAGCCGACGAGGCCAACACCACGCCGACGCAGTTCTCCGGCGGGTCGCGCGTCGCGGTCTACGACCTCGTGAGCATCCGTGGGCTGACCTGGGTCGCGCTGGCGCTCTTTGCAGCTGCGGCCGCCGTCGGCCTGCTGCTGGTCGCCGTCACGGGCTCGCTGACCCTGGTCTGGATCGGCATCGCGGGGATTGCGGTCGGGGTCGCCTACACCGCTCCGCCCCTGAAGCTCGTGTATCGCGGGCTCGGCGAGATCGCCGTCGCCATCGGTTTCGGCCCCATCATGCTGCTGGGCGCGTACGTGGTGCAGACCGGGCGCCTGGGATCGGAGCCGCTCGTGGTCTCGCTGGTGCCCGGCATCCTGATCGCGCTGATCCTGTTCGTGAACGAGATCCCCGACCGGCGGTCCGATGCCGAAGCCGGGAAAAGGACGCTGCCCGTTCGCTTCTCACCCGACGCCGTGCGCACGGGCTACCTCGTGGCCGCCCTGGCGGCCTTCGCGGTGATCGCGGGCGGCGCGGCGGGCGGGCTTCTGCCGTGGCCCACGCTCATCGCCCTGGCCGCGGTGCCACTGGCGCTGCGCGTCCACGCCGGGCTCAAGACGCATTACGACAGCCCCTATACGCTGATGGCGGTGATGGGCGCCAACGTGAACCTGAACCTGGTCGTCGGCGGGCTGCTGCTCCTCGCCTACGTGGCCACCATCGCGGCGATGCTCCTCGCCTAGGCCGTTGCCTCGGCTCCACGGCAATGGTTTGGACTGCCGGGTGGTGGGGCCTCGTGCCGACGGCCGGGCTGGCGGCCGGTTCGGCCCTGTCATCGGTGGCGCGCGGCCGTGCAGTCAGCGGTCGACGGTGACGAGCGCGGCGACGCGGTCCCGCTCCGTGTTGCGAGCGAACAGGAAGGTGGCGTCGACGAGCTCGGAACGGACTTCGAGGGCCGGGACCGTCTCGGTCACGGTGTGCATGGCGCCGATCCGTCCGCTGGTCCAGCTGCCGCCGATCAGGACCGGGGCGGGCGCGACGCCGCCGTCGTCGGCAAGCGGCTGCGCGGTGAGGAAGTTGCCCGTCGGTCCCCGGCGGACGAGCAGGAGCGCGCCGCCCGGATCGGTCATCGGCCGGCGGTTCGCGCCGATGCGCCCGCCATACGCCGTCGGCACCCGCTCGCCCACCCCGAGCGGGGTGGCCAGCACGTCGATCTCGGTGGTCGGCCTGAAGACTGGGTAGCCGGCGCGAACGCCCAGCAGGATCGCGAGCGCCAGGATCACGGGCGGGATCGCGAGCGGCCAGGCGACCGACCGCTCCGGCTTCACGACAGGGTCGAGGGCGACGATTCGATCGGCCACGATGCGCGGAGGCGTACCGGCCACCGTCGCCGCGATGGGAAGCTCGTCTTCCACGACAACGGTCGCGCTGGTGAGGAAGCCGGTCGCCTGGGCGAGCTCCGCGTCCAGCAGTGGGGCGGTGCGACGGAGCACGATCGCCCGGAGCGGATTGTCGGCATCGACGAGGAGGGCGAACGACCCGCGCTCGCCGGTGGGCGACTGCCGCAGGGCCACGACCCGGCCGCGCAGCCGAATCCAGCCCTCGGGATGCGTCGTCGCAGCGTCGAAGAGTTGCTGCACCGTGACGTCCTCGGGCTGCGGGTCGAGCAGCGGCGCGACGATGGGCACCGCGGCGGCGCCGAGCAGGAGCAGCGCGACGAGCACCGCCGGCGCGCTTCCCACCCGCCGGAGCGCAGTGGCGCCGAAAGGCCGGCCGAGCTGCCATGCCAGCCAGCCGCAGGTTGCCAGGATCCGTCCAGTCACCGCGGCATGATGCCCTCCGAGGTGCCGCGCGCCAACCCGGTACCATCGCCGACGATGGAGCGCTTCCACACGATCATCGAGCCCTTCCGCATCAAGAGCGTCGAGCCGATCCGCCTCACGACGGTCGAGGAGCGGCAGGCGAAGCTCGGCGAGGCCGGCTTCAACCTCTTCAACCTGCACGCGGACGACGTGCTGATCGACCTGCTCACCGACTCCGGCACGGGTGCGATGAGCGCGGAGCAGTGGGCTGGCATCCAGCGCGGCGACGAGTCGTACGCTGGGTCACCCTCCTGGTTCCGGTTCCTCGAGGCGGTGACCGAGCTGTGGCCGTTCCGCCATGTCATCCCGACCCACCAGGGTCGCGCAGCGGAGAAGATCCTCTTCAGCGTCATTGGCGGGCCGGGCAAGGTCATCCCCTCCAATACGCACTTCGACACGACCCGCGCCAACGTCGAGTTCTCCGGTGCCGAGGCGGTCGACTGCCTCATTGCCGAGGGCCGCGAGCCTTCGACGATCCATCCGTTCAAGGGCAACATGGACACCGATGCGCTCGACGCCCTGATCCGCGAGCGCGGTGCCGAGAACGTGCCGGTCGTGTTCGTGACCGTGACCAACAACTCGGGCGGCGGGCAGCCCGTGAGCCTCGCCAACATCCGCGCGGTGCGCGCGGTGTGCGACCGGTACGAGCTGCCGCTCTTCCTCGACGCGTGCCGCTTCGCGGAGAACGCGTGGTTCATCAAGCAGCGCGAGGACGGCTACGGCGATGCATCGGTCCCCGACATCGTGCGCGAGATGGCCTCGCTGGCCGATGGGATGACGATGTCGGGCAAGAAGGATGCGCTGGCCAACATCGGCGGCTGGCTGGCCCTCAACTCGGACGAATGGGCGGAGCAGTGCCGCAACATGCTCATCCTGACCGAGGGCTTTCCGACGTACGGCGGCCTGGCGGGCCGAGACCTCGAGGCAATGGCCGCCGGCCTTCGAGAAGTCGTGCAGGACGACTACCTGCGCTACCGGATCCGATCGACCGCCTACCTCGGAGAGGCGCTTGTCGATGCCGGGGTGCCCTGCGTGCGGCCGATCGGCGGCCATGCCGTCTACCTGGATGCAGCGGGCCTGCTCCCCCACATCGCTCCGCTCGAGTACCCCGGGCAGGCGCTGGCCTGCGCCCTGTACCGCGAGGGCGGCATTCGCGCCTGCGAGATCGGTTCGGTCATGTTCGGCCGCCACCCGGACGGGTCCGAGACCCCGGCAGCGATGGAGCTCGTACGCCTCGCGA
>JACCWY010000420.1 GCA_013697395.1 Chloroflexota bacterium
CCAAGGTCCCGTACCGCTGCTCGTTCTGTGGCAAGAGCCAGGAACAGGTCCGCAAGCTCATTGCCGGCCAGGGCGTGTACATCTGCGACGAGTGCATCAACCTCTGCCAGGAGATCATCGAAGAGGAGATGCTCGAGACGCCGCGGCCCGGTAAGGCGCAGGCGGCCCCGCTCCCGAGCCCGCGACGCATCAAGGACCAGCTCGACAGCTACGTCATCAGCCAGGACCAGGCAAAGAAGGTCCTCTCCGTCGCGGTGTACAACCACTACAAGCGCGTGAACGCCGGCCACCAGGTCGACGACGTCGAGCTCGGCAAGAGCAACGTCCTCCTGGTCGGCCCGACCGGGTCCGGCAAGACCCTTCTCGCGCAGACCCTGGCCAAGGTCCTCGACGTGCCGTTCTGCATCGCCGATGCGACCTCACTGACCGAGGCGGGCTATGTCGGCGAGGACGTCGAGAACATCCTGCTGCGCCTGATCCAGGCCGCCGATTTCGACGTGCCGCGCGCCCAGCGCGGGATCATCTACATCGACGAGATCGACAAGATCGCCCGCAAGACAGACAACCCGTCGATCACGCGTGATGTCTCCGGCGAGGGCGTGCAGCAGGCACTGCTGAAGATCCTGGAAGGGACGGTCGCCAACGTGCCGCCGCAGGGCGGGCGGAAGCACCCGCACCAGGACTTCATCCAGATCGACACCACCAACATCCTGTTCATCTGCGGCGGTGCATTCGAGGGCCTCGAGAAGATCATCGAGGAGCGCGTCGGCAAGCGGAGCATCGGCTTCGGCTCGCAGGCGCAGCAATCCAGGGAGAAGCGGCGCCAGGCGCTCTTCGAGAACCTGATGCCGGAGGACCTGCTCAAGTACGGCCTCATTCCCGAGTTCGTCGGCCGCCTCGCCGTCGTCGTCAGCCTCGCCGCGCTCGAGCAGGAGGACCTCGTCAGGGTCCTGACCGAGCCGAAGAACGCCGTGACGAAGCAGTTCACGAAGTTCCTGAGCCTCGACAAGGTCGAGCTCGTCTTCACGCCCGAGGCCCTGGAGGCCACGGCGCGACTGGCGCTCCAGCGCAAGACCGGCGCCCGCGCGCTGCGCACGATCGTCGAGGAGGCGCTGCTCGAGGTCATGTACGACATTCCCGAGCGGACCGACGTGAAGAAGGTCGTGATCACAGGCGACACCATTGATCACGGCAAACCGCCGATGCTCCTGACCGAGAGCGAGGATGCCGAGCCACGGCGGCGCGGCCGCGCGAGCCGCGCGCTTCGCGCCGACGACGAGCGCGAGGAGGAGTCGGCCTAGCCCGACTCGGCCCGGAGCGGCGCGCCGTGGCGACGCCGTCTAGGACTCCGTTCCACCTCGGCTGACCACACGATCCCTGTCCGGGATCTCGATCCCAGCGCCATCGAGGGCCACACTGACTCGTCGGCGCAGCTCCTCGGCGACTGTCCACTGCTCCGCCGCGCGTGCCTGTGCGAGCACCGTGAGCGTGACTGGCCCGTCGGCCGGCTCTTCGACGCGGATGACCCTCGGGGGGTCGAGCAGGCGCAGGGTCCAGTCCGGATCGGCCTTCAGGTCGGCCCCCACGCCGTCGATGAGGGCGCTCGCACGGTCGAGATCGGTGCCGGCGCCGACGGCGATATCGAGGCTGACACGTGCCCACAGACGGGTCATGTTCGAGGTGACGACGATCTGGCCGTTCGGCACCGAGTGGAGTGTGCCGTCGAGGTCGCGCAGGATCGTGCGACGCAGGCTGAAGTCCTCGACCACGCCCTCGACGCCCGCGAGGCGGACGACGTCGCCGGCGCTGTACTGGTTCTCGAGGACGACGAAGATGCCGGCCAGCCAGTCGCGCACCAGGCTCTGGGCGCCGAGTCCGACGGCGATTCCGACCACGCCGAGCCCGGCGACGGCGGGGCCGATGTCGATCCCGAACAGGTCGAGCGCCATGAGGACGGCGATGACCGCGATGACCGCTCCGGCGACTCGCACGACGAGGTTGCCGATGGTGTGCACTCGACGCTCGAGCTCCGCCTGCGGCAGCACGCCCGCGCGGGTCTCGCTGCCGCGCCTCTCGAGCAGATGCCCGATGCTGATTCGGACTCCGGCGCGCAGGACCAGGAATCCGACGATCGCAGTGATCGCGATCAGCGCGATCTGGAGCCCAATCTGGATCGACACGGGCAGGTCTGGCAGCTCGGGCATGGGCGGCATGGTAGCAACGGGCGGATGGGTGCCGCCGATGGGTACGGTTGCCGCCCGCACGCGGTACTTCCGGGTGCTGCGACTTCGGGGCATGGCATCGCTAGGATGTGGATCGGCAGTCTCAAAAGTGGCGACCCAGGCTCAAAGGAGCGCCCATCTCATGACCGCGAACCAGCGACGACCCGGGTTCCGCCTGCCATGGTCCACCGAAGAGGAGGCGGCCGAGGCGGGGACCTCGGACGTGACTACGGAAGGCGCCGCGCCATCCGCCGACCAGGGAAGCACCGCCGACGAGGGGAACGCCCGTCCCCGGGCGACCCCTGGCGTCGAGGCGACCCCCGGTGCGAATGGCGCGGGTCCCGCGGAGGACACCGAGCTCGAGGCTCCCGCCGCGACCTCGGCGGCGCCCGCACCCGCACAGACGCCAGCGCCGGCCTCCTCACGAAATCCGACAGCCCGGCCTGCACCGGCGACCGCCACGCAGCCTGCCGCGCCGGCAGCAGCCGCCGCGCCGGCAGAGCCATCGGCTGGCTTCATGCGGGACCTCGTCGCCGCCATGCGCCGGGTGGCCGAGGAAACCCGCCAGTCCAGCCTGTCCGACCTGCGCGCCAAGTCCGAAGAGCAGGTTGGGACCCTCGAGTCGGACAGCGAACGGCTCCGCGAGGAGCTCAAGTCGCGCGCTGAGGCGGACATCGCGGGCGTCGGCGCCTGGGCACGTGCCGAAGAGGAGCGCATCAAGAACGAGGCGGAACAGCGCATGGTCGGCCGCCGCGCGCAGCTCGACCAGCAGCTGGCCGCGGAGGCGAGCCGTGCAGAGGCGGAGGTCAAGTCACTCCGCGACCGCGTTGGCGCATACGAGGCGCAGCTGGACGCGTACCACGCGCAGCTGAGCGACATCGCCGACCCCGCCGCGTTTGCTACGGCCGCCAAGCGCATGCCGCCCGCGCCGGATCTGGCGGGCGCGCCAGAATCGGCCACTGCGCCCGCAACGGCCACTGCGCCCGAGACGGCGCCGCCCCCGGCCGCGCCACAGGCCGCAGGTCCATCGCCACTGATCCACCCGGCCAAGGAGGAGGTCCTGAC
>JACCWY010000427.1 GCA_013697395.1 Chloroflexota bacterium
GGGGGGCCCTCAGCTATCCGGTTGGGATCGCGCAGGCCTACCATGAACACCCGACCGACACGGAGGGCAGCTACATGGCCACGAGCCACGTCCACACCTGGGAAATCTGGTACCCCGGGGCCGCGGCCACCGGGCTCCAGCACGCGCGAGCTCGCATTGACCCCACCGATGTCGTGTGAGTGCACGCGGTGCCACGCAAGGTCGCGGTCACCGTGCGCGAGGGCGACGACCGTCGTCAGAGTTCCAGGGCGACGGGCGGCTGATCCACGCTGCGCTTGATGGGCTGCAGGACGAACCCGTGTTCGTGGTGGCCACCCTGCCGGCCGGCGACCCGGCCATGTTCCGGGTGCCCGCCAACGCTCGGCTCGAGCGCTTCATCTCGCATGGACCTGTGCTCGACCGCGCGGTCTGTGCGGTCACGCACGGTGGGATGGGCGCCACCCGGCTGTGGGCGCGGGAGCGCTGGTAAGCCCCGATTTCGCCCCAGCTCATCTTGTCCAACTGCGTGTCAATCGAACACGCGTCGTTGGCCAATTCGGGGAGCTTGCTGGAATCGATTTAGAACACCGGTTCAGCGCGATTCGAGCGTGGATCGGGCCTGATGTCGACTACCAGCCGGCAGCTCACCGCCTCATATGGGTGCTTATAAGGGTGCTTCAGAGCCCTAGAGAACAGACGTTCGATAGGTTCTGAGCGTGGATCGGGCTGAAAAGGGGCTGATTGGTACCGCATACCGGATTCCTGGTGAATCGTCTCATGCGTCTCAGCCGCGTCCACCCAGTACCAAGAAGAGACGCCTGAGACATGAGACACGACCGATAAGGGCTCCAACAGGGGCTCCAGACCGATCAGCGCGCCTCCTTCGCATCCCGGCGTCAACGGTCCTCGGACTCGCCGCTCCGTGCGACGATCTTGCCGAGCGAGGCGTGCAGCTTGGCGAGGGCATCAGCGCCGAGGAGTTCCGCCAGCTCGGCTTCGAGGCCGACGATCACCTCGAGCGCGGCGGCGACGGAGGCCAGACCGCGCTCGGTAAGGACGATCCGCTTGGCCCGTCGATCGTTGGGATCCGGCCGGCGCACGACGTAGCCCAGCCGCTCGAGGTCGTCGACCAGCTCCCCAACCGCCTGCGGTGTGATGTTCGCCCGGGCCGCGATTGTCGTCAGCCGAGTCCCTCCGTCGACGTCGATGTGGGCCATGACCGCCGAGTGCGCCGGCCGCTGCTGGAAGCCGGCAGCGTTGACGCCCTCGACGATCCGGTGCCCGAGGCGCATGTAGGCGAGACCCAGCAGAGCCGTGGCGCTCGGTGGCGGACCGACGCGATGTGGGGCTTGACGGTGAGTCGGTTCTTCAGGCATCCTGACAAACAAGATACCTGAGTTTCCAAGTGCGGAGGGTTCATGGGCGCGGTACGTCAACGGATCTGGTGGATCCTCGTCGCGCTGGCCGTGGTGGTCGGGCTTTTCGGCGTCACCGACGTCCTCGGCGGCGTCATGGCCGATCCGGGCATCCCGCAGTAGCCCCGGGGGCGCCACCACCGCCGCCGATGGTGTCGGGGCCGATCTTCGCGACGGTCTGCGCCGTCGTTCTCATCGTCGACCGACGACGCATCTTCGCCGATCGCGAATCAGCCATCGTCCGGTCTACACGCGAGGTTACGCCGTGGACTGGTGGCTGATCGTCCTCCGCGTCGTCCATGTCGGGTCGGCGATGATGTGGTTCGGCGGCGCGATCGTCGGTTCGTCTTCCTCGCTCCGACGGCAGAGGCCCTGGGCAAGGCCGCTGCGCCGGTCATGGAACACCTAATGAAGCGGCGCCGATGGGCGTCTTCTTCCCGTTCGTCGCCGCGCTCACGATCCTGAGTGGCGCCGCCCTCTACTGGCGCATCAGGTAGAGTCCGCCGACCGGGGTTGCCTGCGAGGTGGCCCCGTGCCCAGAATGGCGGGCCGGCCCGGCCCGATGTTGGGCGACCGTGCCCGGACGCAAAGGGGTAAGGATGGATTGGGGCAACCTGCTCAAGTTGGTACACGTCGCGCTCGGATTCGCGCTCGTCACCGGCCTGGTCGGGCGCTGGAGCCTGATGCGGAGCGCGGGCAAGGCCGAGGATCCTGGCACGGCATTCGCCCTCTCCCAAGCCGCCTCGCCATTCGAACGCCTGGTGTTGCTGGCGGGACCGTCGATCATCGTGGCGGGACTGGTCACGGCCGGGGTCAAGGGCTACCCGTTCCTGGGCCTGACCACAGGATGGATGCTTCTGTCCCTGCTCCTCGTCCTCGTCTTCCCGTTCGTTCTCGCCCCTCTCGTCTACATACCGCGTAGCCGGACGTTCGAGATCGCGATGGCCGACGCTCGTCAACGGGGCGTCATGACAGCCGAGTTGCGCGCCGCGTTTGCGGACACTGCGCTGAAGTTCGCGCGCTTGTATGAGGCCCTCGCCACCAGCGTCGTGGTCGCGCTGATG
>JACCWY010000429.1 GCA_013697395.1 Chloroflexota bacterium
GTCCTGCTCGTGGCGATCAGCACCGATCGCGTTGTCCTCGGCGGCCTCCTGATCGCCATGTTCGGAATCGGCATGGCCGTCGTCCTCGGTGGCCTGGGCCTCGTGATCGCCCGCGTCGGCAGCGCAGCGTCACGGTCCGAGCGCGATTGGATGAGCTCTCCATGGGCGCGTCGCGTCGGCCAATGGGTCCCGGTTGCGGCAGGCGCCGTCGTCCTGGTGAGCGGGCTGGCCTTCGCCGTCACTGCCGCCAGCCGGCTTTCCTGAGGCCAGGGCATACGACTGGGCCCGCCGCTCGTATCTCCAGCGCGGGGCGAAGCCCAACTCTCGCCGATGGATATCGATGCGATTCCGCAGCGATGCAACCACGCAGCAACACCGGAGGACCAGATCCATGCGCAGACCTCTCAGGCTCATCCTCGTGGCCGCCACCGCCTTGAGCCTCGCGCTCCCGGCCGTCGCCGCCGCGGCCGACCATCGAGACGGCGCCTCGGTCAAGACGAACGGCGCCCTGGACATCAACGACGTCTACGTCTTCGAGGGCGCCGACGCGGCGAACACCGTCCTGACGTTCACCGTCAACCCGGCGGCCGGAGTCCTGTCCGGCACCTCGTTCGACCCGGCCGGCCAGTACATCATCAACGTCGACACGAGCGGCGACACCGTTCCCGAGAACACCTACGTCTTCGACTTCGAGGCCGCGGCCGCCGGCGTCCAGGCCTACACGGTGACCCTGGATGGCGCTCCGTTCGCGGCCGGGACCACCGAGACCGCGGCCACCATCGCGAGTGGCGGGCAGGTCTTCGCAGGACTCGTCGACGATCCGTTCTACTTCGACCTCGACGGCTTCAACCACTTCAAGGCAGAGCTGCTCGCCGGCAACGGGATCGATCTGTCGATGATCTGCGACGCGGATCCCGACGTGAACTTCTTCGCCGGCTTCAACGCCAGCGCCGTCGTCATCGAGGTTCCGGACTCCGATCTCGGCGGCGGTGCCATCAACGTGTGGGGCCAGACCATGGCCGGCGGTGCCCAGTTCGACCGCATGGGCAAGCCCGGCATCAACACCGTCTTCCTGCACACCGATGCCACGAAGGACGGCTATAACGTGGCCGATCCGGCCAACGACGTCGCCGAGTATACCGATGACGTCGCCGGCACCATCTCCCTCATCCGGCAGGAGCTTGGCGACGATATGGCCACGGCCGACGCGTACGGCGACACGATCGCCGGGCTGCTCCTTCCGGACGTGCTCGGCTACGACGTGACGACGGCCGCCGACTACGGCGCGCCGCTGAACGGCCGCGCGCTCGCCGATGACGTCATCGACATCTCCTACGGCGTCGTCACCGACGGCGACCTGGCGAGCGACTGCGTCGCCAGCGACAGCTCCTTCCGCAGCAGCTTCCCGTACTACGGCGTCGCGAACGCCGCCGCGGCACCGCCGTCTCCCACGGCCAGCCCGGCGGCGAGCATGGTGCCCAACACGGCCAGCCCGCAGGTGGTCTCGACGACCCCGGTGCTGACCTGGATGGTCGCGGCGTCGCTGCTCCTGCTGGCTGGCGGAGCCGCACTGGTGGTTGCAGAGGGGAACCGCCGCCGCCGGTGATCCTCTTCTCGATCGGCACGCGAACGGACCCCGGAGCCATCCAGGGTCCGTTCCACGTCTCAGCCGGCGAGCTCGGCGAGGTCCTCCAGCTGGCGGCGCAGCCACCACGTGATGTCCTCGCGCTCGACGCCCCGGCGGAGGAGCGCAAGCCGGCGGCGCCGCTCGTCGACCGGCATGGCGAGGGCCACGGCCAGGGCATCGGCGGTGCCGACGACGTCGGCGGGGGCGACCGGCAGGACGCCATCGGCCATCTGGTCGAACGCCCCGGCGGTCTCGGACAGGACCAGCGCGGCATCCCGCCGCGAGACGAGCACCGCCTCCTTGGCCACGAGGTTCATGCCGTCGACGAGCGGGTTGATGAGCACGACGTCGGCGACCGAGAGGCCGGCCAGGGCCTGCGCGTAGTCGTTCTCGTAGAAGATCTGGACCGGGCGCCAGCCCGAGCGTCCGAAGCGCGCGTTGATGCCGTCGACCACGTCCTGGACCTTGCGACCGTAGTCGCCGTACTCCCGCAGGCCGGTCCGTGACGGCACCAGGAACGCCAGGAAGCTGATGCGGCCACGCAGGCGGGGTTGGCGCTGGAGGAGCGTCTCGTAGGCGAGGAAGCCGCGCAGGATGTTCTTCGACGGCTCCAGCCGGTCGACGCGCACCAGCAGCCGCTCGCGCGAGCCGCCCAGCAGCTGGTCTGCCCTGCGACGCGAGCGCGGCGAGTCGGCCACCCGCCGGGTGGCGTCGACGTCGATGCTGATCGGGTAGTGCCGCACGTGTGTCGTGCGCCGCCGCCGCCGCACGGTCCACGCGTCGTAGTCGACCTTCGCATCGGGCACGAATGACTCCACCATGCGCAGGAAGTTGTGCGCGTAGCGCTCCGTCTGGAAGCCGACGACGTCGTTGGCGAGCAGCCCCATGGCGATGCCCTCGCGGATGGCCGGGGCGATCGTCTGCCAGATGCTCGAGGGCGGCCACGGGATGTGCGTGAAGTGGCTGATGACGGCCTTCGGGCGCGCTCGACGGATCGGCTCGGCGGCGCAGTAGAGGTGGTAGTCATGGAGCATGATCCGTGGCGTGCGGTCGCCGCGTGCCTGGGCCAGGATGGCGCGCGCGAAGGCCTCGTTGAGCGGCACGTAGCCACGTTCCCAGGCGCGCATGACCCCGGCGTCGATCACCGGTCGCTCCGGCAGGTTCCACATCTGGTGCTGGAGGAACCAGAGGAACGGATTGGCGATGACGTTGTAGGCGGCTTCGTAGACGGCACGCTCGACCGATGCGAATCGGAGCTGGACGCCGCGCTCGCCGCCGGCAGCGGCGCGCAGGAGCTTCGGATCGGCCGCGGCGCGGCGGTCCCCCTCGCTCATGGCCGCCGCCACCCAGGTGACGGGAACGTGGTGCCCGACCTGGCCCAGGGCGGTGACGAGGCCACCGGATCCGCGGCGCGGACGGACCGAGCCGTCGGCCCCCGCGACGAACGTGACCGGCCCGCGGTTGGTGGCGATGATGAGCCGCCGGTCGCCGAGCAGCGCCGAGGCGGCGGCGCCAAGATCGGCATCCGAGCGCGCGCGGGCGTCGTCAGGTGAGGCCATGGATGCCTAGAAGAGGCTCGCCGCCGACACCTCGACCAGGGTCAGGATGGCGTCGGGAAAGATCCCGAGGATCACGACCCCCGCCACCGAGAGCGCAAGGGCGATCGAGCCGAACGGAGAGGTATCGAGCGGCGCGGGATCGGCCTCCGGGTCTCGCATGTACATGTACACGATCACGCGAAGGTAGTAGAACGCGGCCATCGCGGCGTTGAGGACGATGATGACGGCCAGCCATGCCAGCCCGGCCTCGACCGTCGCCAGGAGGACGAACAGCTTGGCGAAGAAGCCGACAGTGGGCGGGATGCCGGTCAGGCTCAGCATGAGCACGGCCATGGCGGCGGCACGAACGGGGGCGCGTCCGGCCAGCCCCGCGAACGAGTTCAGCCCTCCGAAGCGCGACGTGTCGCGCTGCAGCATGCCCACCACCGCAAAGGCGGCGATGTTCATGACCGCGTAGCCGAAGACATAGAAGAGGACCGACTCGACGCCCTGGGCCCGGATCTCCGCATCGCCTGCGTTCGCGAATGCGGCGAGCCCGGCCATGATGTAGCCGGTGTGCGCGATGCTCGAATAGGCGAGCATGCGCTTCACGTTGACCTGCGTCAGGGCCACCACGTTGCCGATGGTCATCGTGAGCACCGTCAGCACCAGGAAGATGCCCAGCCAGTCGGCGCGCACCGGCTCGAGCGCCTCGGCGAAGAGCCTGATGAGGAGCGCGAAGGCGCCGAGCTTCGGTCCCACCGACAGGAAGCCGGTGATGGGCGTCGGCGCGCCCTGGTATGCATCGGGCGTCCAGTAGTGGAAGGGCACCGCCGCAATCTTGAAGGTGGCGCCCACGGTCAGGAAGCCGATCGCCACCAGCAGCCCTCCGCTCATCTGGCCGCCGAGCGCGTCCGCGATGCCGGCCACGTTCGTCGTCCCGGTCAGGCCGTACAGCCAGGCGATCCCGAACAGGAGGATCGCCGACGCGAAGCTGCCCAGCAGGAAGTACTTGAGGCCGCCCTCGTTGCTGTATCGGTCCGTCTTGTGCAGGCCGGCCAGCAGGTAGGACGGCATGACCATCAGCTCCAGGCCCAGGAAGAGCGTGATCAGGTCGCTGCTCGAGGCCAGCACGCACATCCCGATCAGGGCGCTGACCAGGATCATGTTGAACTCGCCCAATGGAAGGCGACGCGCCATCAGGTAGGACGGCGCGAACAGCGCGCTGATGATGCCGATGACGACCGTGGCGCCCTTGAAGAAGACGCTCAGGTCGTCGACGACGTAGAAGCCGGCGTAGACCGTCTCGTTGACGCCCCACACGACGATGCAGCTCAGGCCGGCCAGGACTAGCCCTGCCACCGTGAGCGGCGTGAGGAGCCACTTGTCGCGGCGTGGCAGGAAGAGATCGACCGTGATGATCACGAGTACCAGCGCGGCCAGGATCAGCTCCGGCAGCAGCGTGACGAGGTCGTCGAGTTGGTCCATCGGTCTAACCCGGCCTCACCACAGCGGCCCGAAGCCGGTCATGCCGGCGCCGTTGACCGCGTCGATGATCCGGTCAACCGGTGCCGCGATCGCGTCGAGCACCGGGCCGGGGAACACGCCGAGCGCGACGACCAGCACGATGAGCGGTGAGAGCGCGATCCACTCGTTCCGGTTCATGTCGCGCAGGCCGTCCCACGACGCCCGCATCCAGTCGGACGGCACGGTGAAGAAGACGCGCTGAAACATCCAGAGCATGTAGACGGCGCTGATGATGACGACCAGCATCGCCGCGGCGGCCACCCAGCCGTTGAAGCGAAAGGCGCCGAGCACGACCAGGAACTCGCCGATGAAGCCCGAGAGCCCGGGCAGGCCGATACTGGCGAAGGTGAACAGGCCGAAGATCGCCGCGTAGCGGGGGAGTCGCGCGTTGAGGCCGCCCATGTGGGCGATGGCGCGGTCGTGGGTCTGCTCGTAGATGATGCCGACCAGCAGGAAGAGGGCACCGGTCGTGATGCCGTGGCTGATCATCTGGAACACGGCCCCCTGCAGTCCCTGCTCGTTGAAGACGAACGCGCCGAGCATGACGAAGCCCATGTGGCTCACGCTGGAATAGGCGATCAGCTTCTTGAGGTCGGGCTGGACCATGCTCACCAGCGCCCCGTACAGGATCGCGACCACGGCCATGCCGATCACGATCGGGGCGAAGCTGACGGCGGCGTCCGGCAGGAGCGGCAGGCTGAAGCGCAGGAACCCGTAGCCGCCCAGCTTCAGCATCACGCCGGCCAGGATGATCGAGCCGGCGGTCGGCGCCTCGACGTGCGCATCGGGCAGCCAGGTGTGGAACGGCCACATCGGCACCTTGATGGCAAATGCCAGGAAGAAGGCGATGAAGGCGAGCGCCTGCAGGCTGTCGGCATACCCGAAGCCACGGAGCGCCTCGTAGCCGAAGGTGAGCGGGTTGCCGACCGCGGCGTGCGCGATGACCACGGCCAGGATGGCGACGAGCATGAGGAGCGAGCCGACCAGCGTGTAGAGCACGAACTTGACGGTCGCGTAGATGCGCCGCGGGCCGCCCCACACGCCGATGATCACGTACATCGGGAAGAGGCTGATCTCCCAGAAGACATAGAACAGGAACAGGTCGAGGGCCACGAAGACGCCGAGCATGCCGGTCATCAGGACCAGCATCGCGATGTAGTACTCCTTCACCCGCCGCCGGATCGGTTCCCACGAGTAGAAGATGCTGACCACGGACAGGATCGTGGTGAGCAGCACGAGGACCATCGAGAGCCCGTCCACGCCGATCGTGTACCGCATCCCGAAGGCCTCGATCCAGGGCAGGTCCTCGCGGAACTGGAACTCGCTGCCGGCCGGGTCATAGCCGAGCAGGACAAGCGAGCTGACGAGGCTCCCGAGCGCCGCGGCAAGGGCGATCCAGCGGATGGCCCGGTGCGCGCGGCCCGGCACGAAGAGCAGCAGCAGCACGCCGAGGAGCGGGGTGAAGACGATGAGGCTGAGCACCGGTAAGTCGTCCATCAGCGCACGACCGTCGCGTACGCGAGGAGCACGATCGCGAGGCCGGCGGCGATGCCGAGCCCGTAGTTCTCGACACGCCCGGTCTGGGACTTGCGCAGGCCGCCGCCGATCGTTCGGGCGAGCCAGCCGGCACCGTTCACGGCCCCGTCGATGACCTTCGCATCGAACCACCACAGGGCGTTGCTGAGCAGGACGCCACCGCGTGCCCAGACGAGCTGGTAGATGTCGTCGACGTAGTACCTGTTCACGCTGGCGCGGTACGTCCCCGGGCCAAGGCCCAGCGGCATGCGCTCGACGAAGCGGGCGGCGGACTCGGGGCGCTCAACATACCAGCGGTACGCGAGCCACGCGCCGCCGGCCGCCACAGCGGCGCCGACGAGGAGCAGCAATCCGCCGAGGCCGAGCAGCTCGAAGCCGTGGTGCTCGCCCGCCGCGATCGAGCCGGGCAGGACGCCGGCGTGCGCCTCCTCTGCGCCGCGGAAGACCTCTTCCAGCCAGCCGTGGATCATGCCGCCCTCGGGCGGGATGCCAAGGATCAGGCCGGCCAGGATGGTCGGGACGGCCAGGACGAGGAGCGGGGCGACCATAGTCGGTGCGCTTTCGTGAATGTGGTCCCACGCCGCCTTCGGCCCGCGCCATTCGCCCCAGAAGGTCATGAAGATCATCCGGAACGTGTAAAAGGCCGTCATGAACGCCACGATGGTGCCGACGATGTAGAAGACGAGGTAGCCCCGGTTGAACGCCTCGGCCAGGATCTCGTCCTTGCTGAAAAAGCCGGAGAAGATCGGGATGCCGGCCAGCGCCAGCGAGCCGATCACCATGGTGCCGTAGGTCCACCGCATCTTCGCCCGCAGGTTGCCCATGAAGCGCATGTCCTGCTCGCCGCCGGCTCCATGGATGACCGAGCCGGAGCCCATGAACAGCAGGCCCTTGAAGAAGCCGTGGCTCACCAGGTGGAAGATGGCGGCCGTCCAGGCGCCGATCCCCAGCGCGAAGAACATGTAGGCCAGCTGGCTCACGGTCGAGTAGGCCAGGACCTTCTTGATGTCGTTCTGGGTCAGCGCGATGGCCGCCGCGAAGATGGCGGTGAAGACGCCGATGATGGCCACGGTCC
>JACCWY010000160.1 GCA_013697395.1 Chloroflexota bacterium
GCTCGGCCCTGGCCGAGGAGCTCGATGAACCGATGGTCGGCAGCGTCAAGCAGCGCGAGCGCTGGTTGCTGGTCGAGGACCGCAGCGCGTGGGGTCACGACGCGGTAGGCGACGTGCTGGGAGCCGAATTCGAGCGTGCCGCGAAGGAGCGCGGCATCCGCGTCCTCCTGATCCGCCGTCGTGAAGGCGACCCGGCTGCCGACGCCGTGCGTCGCACGATCCTGGTCGACACCGTCGGCCGCCGGATGGCGGTCCGGGCCGTCGACGACCTCGCGGACCTCTCGATGGAGCGCGTGGCCGAGGCGCCTGTGGCCGAGTTCGGCGCGCCCATGACTGACCCGATCTTCCTGGTCTGCACCAACGGCAAGCGCGACGCCTGCTGCGCGCTCCGCGGCCGGGCGCTCATGACGGCCCTGGCCGTCGATCACGCCGAGCGAACCTGGGAGTGCACCCACCTCGGCGGGCACCGGTTCGCCGGAAACCTGGTCTGCCTGCCGGACGGCATCCTCTACGGCCGGGTGTCGGGCGACGACGGCCCTCGCCTGGCCGACGCCTACCTGGCCGGACGCGTCGAAGCCGGTCACCTGCGCGGCCGCTCGGCCTGGCCGGCCCCCGCGCAGGTCGCCGAGCATGCTCTCCGCCTCCGGCTGGGGCTCGACGGCAACGACGACATGCGGCTCATCGACGCCGACGTCGCGTCGGACCGCGCCCTCGTCACGCTGGCCACGCCCGACGGCGCGAAACACGTTGTCGAGCTGGCGAGTGAGGTGGCCGCCCCGCCGCGCCCCACCAGCTGCCGGGCGGACGAGCTCGAGACACCCGTGCACTGGCGCGTCAGCTCGTGACCCTCCCCCGCGAGGCACTCGTCGAGGCCGCGGAGCGGTGGGGGACGCCGCTCTACGTGACCGACCTGGACCGGGCGGCCGCGAACGCGCACGCGTGGCGGACGGCGCTGCCCGGCGCCCTGGTGGCATATGCCGTCAAGGCCAACCCCGACCAGGCCCTCCTGGATCGGCTCGCCGGCGAGGGATTCGGCTTCGAGGTGGTCGGACCGATCGAGCTGGCGCTGGCGGAGCGGGCTGGCTGTCCGCCCGAGCGGATGGTGGTCAACGGCGTTGGCCAGGCCGATGCGGACCTGCGTGACGCCCTCGCGACCGGCGCGCTCGTCAACGCGGAGTCGCTCGGCGCGCTCGAGACGCTCGTCAGCGCGCCTTCGCGCGGCCGGATCGGCCTTCGCATCAACCCGGCCCTCGACGCGGCCACGCATCCGCATCTCGCCACCGGGTCGGCGGGTGCCAAGTTCGGGATCGCGCTCGACGAGATTCCGGCTGCGCTGGAGCGGCTGGGAGATCCGCCGGCGTCCATCGGCGCGCACATCGGCTCGGCCATCGCCGATCCGGGACCGTACCGGATGCTGGCCTCGGTCCTCGCCTCGCTCGCCGAGCGCAGCGGCGCCGAACGGATCGACATCGGGGGCGGATTCGGTGGCAAGCCGGAGGCCTTCGCATCGGCCATTCGTGAGCATCTCGCGGAGACCGGGCGGCTGATCGTCGAGCCCGGCCGGAGCGTCGTGGCGGACGCCGGCTGGCTCGTCACCCGGGTGGTGCGCGTCCAGGCGCGAGGCCACATCGTCGCCGACGCCGGGATGACCGAGCTGCTCCGGCCGATGCTGTACGGCGCTCGCCACCCGGTGACCCTGCTCGCGGGCGGCGCTCCGATCGCCGAACGCTCGTGGACCCTGTCCGGACCCGTGTGCGAGGCGGGCGACGTGCTGGCCCGCGAACTCGACCTGGGGACGGATGCCGGCGAGGGCGCGCTGCTGGCGATCGGCGAGGCCGGCGCCTATGGCCTCGCCATGGCGTCGGGCTACAACGGGCGCCTCCGCCCCGCGCAGGCCGTCATCGATGGTGGGGAGCTGCGACTGAGCCGGCGGCGCGAGACGCTCAGTGACGTGATCGGTCGAGACGCCTGACCGCAGTCATCTGGCGCCCTGGACCGGCTCGAAGCCGTGGCCGCCCGTGACTCGCCAGCGCAGACCGTCGTGCGTGAGCCGGTACACCGCGGGCGTGGGCATCGCCATGTGGAACGCGTAGCCGATCGCGGGCTCGAGGGCCTGGAGGATCAGGCTGATGAGGTTGCCGTGGCTGCCGAGGACCAGGCGGCCGCCGTCGGGATGGCGGGAGCGGAGCAGGTCGAGCATGCCGACCGCGCGCCGCTGCGCGGCGCGGCCG
>JACCWY010000162.1 GCA_013697395.1 Chloroflexota bacterium
GGCGTAGACCGAGTGCCGAACACGTGTGTAGTGTTCGACAGTATGCGCTCCAACTGGGGGCGGTTGCCGCTCTGGATCACCCTCGATAAGCTTGATCGCGCTGGCGGAGTAGCTCAGAGGTAGAGCAGGGGACTCATAAGCCTCCCCATCAATCCGCTGTGGTTTCCTGAGTGGGACCTGATCGGGATGCTGCCCAGTTATGTGCTCTATCGACGCCGAGCCTAAGCCCGGATCCACCGAAGGACGGGCTGATCGGGCCTGACGACGCCTGAACCGACGACGGACCGGCGCCCTGAGCGGCTCGCAGCGGTCTGCGCAAGGGTCGAGCTGAGGTGACCGGCCCGAAGATCATCTGATCGAACCGACGATCCAGGGTCGCGGGCACGCTCCCGCCGGCCGGAGCAGCGGATGGACCAGCCGACGGTCAGGCCAGCAGCGCGATCGCCCGGAGCCTGGCGAGCGCGCTGGTCCAGCCGATCGCCCACGGCCAGCGGGTCGGCAGATGGAGGGTCAGCCGGCGGGCCGAGCGGGTCAGCCGGCCGACCAGGCCGAACAGCCGGCGACGGAGGGTCTTGGTCGTGACCGGGCGGGCCTCGCCCAACCCCAGGCGGGCGGTCCAGCGGGCGAGGTTGTGGGCGATGTCGCAGACGGAAAGCCAGGCGCCGTTGGCGGCGAACTTGCCCGACGGCAGGTGGTTCAAGCCCACCCCGTACTTGAGGTCGCGGATCGCGTTCTCGACCTCGGCGTGGCGGCGGTGGTCGGCCTCGAGGGTGAGCGTCTCGCCGTCGCGGTCGGTGATGAACGCGTGGTAGTCGTACAGGGTGAGCAGGGCGAGCTGGCTGCCCGGGGTGGGCTTGACCCGGCGGACGATGAGCCGGACCGGTGCCGCGTTCTTCTGGTCGGCGAACGGCGTGTAGATCGTCTCGGCCACGTCGGCGCCACCCTCGAGCCAGTACGGGATCGGCGTCCAGGCGTCGTCCGGGATCGCCTCGATCAGGCGGTGGACCGAGGCGTGCTGGCGGATCGTGATGGAAAAGCGGACCTTCATCGTCCGGCAGACCTTGACGACCTCCGAGGCATAGAAGCCGCTGTCGGCCCGGACCGTCAGCTGACCCGTCGCCCCGGCGGAGCGGACCCGGCCGATCGTCTCGCGCAGGAAGTGGCCGGCGCCACGGGCGGTGTTGGCCCGGCCCTCGCGCAGCCTCGCCATGAGCACATCGCCGGTCCCGGCCGCGATCGCGAGCAGCGGGTGATAGCCGCGCACGTGGGTGTACGTGTGGTGGCGGGCACCCTCCTTCGCTAGGCCGTACGTCTCGCAGATCGTCGAGTCGAGATCGATCGTCAGCGGATCAGCGCCGGGTCCCGCACCCGCTCTCCACGCCCGCGCGAGGAGCTCGCGGCTGACCCGGTCGAGCTGGCGGACGTGACCCCAACGGAAGCTGCGCAGGAACGTCCCCAGCGTCGAGGCCGCCTTGATCGTGAAGCCCAGGACCCGGCCCGTGCCGCCCGCACCAAGTGCCCGGGCGTCATCGATGCAGTCACCGCCGGCGAGCGCCGACATGACGAGCGTGAGGAGCTTGTCGCCGCGGTTGGCCTGGCCGGGCTTTCGGCCCAGGTCGAGGTGCTCGTTGACGAGAGCCCTGAGGCCCAGGTGGTCGGCCAGGGTGGCCGGCAGCAGGAGCCCCGCATCGGCGACGAGTCCCGCGTCGTCGAACGCCACGTCGAGCCGGTCGAGGCTGTGCGAAGATCGCATCAATCAGGTGCTCCTCAGGCTGGGATCGATCGTCGTCTCCAACGCCATCTTCCCAGTTCAGATGGGCACCTGATTCGTCGTCTCAGCGCTCCTTCAGCCTCGGCTCATCGGTGGATTCGGGCTAAATAGACGAACGAGCCGGTCGTTACGTCCCGCGCTCTTGTTGATGCTGAGAGGTGTGCCGGTCGCGTCGAGCGACGTGAGCCGAGCTCGGGCGACATGACCGGATCGCCCTCCGGCCCTGGCAAGCCGTAGGCCGGATCGCGGCAGAGAGACGATTAGGTGCTTCCTTCCACGACTACGAGTGGGCCGTAGCGTCCAGTCAGGGCTTGGCTCACATCGCCGTCGAGTCGATCAACACCGATGACGACCAGACCCCGAAGCTCATCCACGTCTACAAAGATCACACTTATGTTTGGAGCCGGGCCGGCCAGCTGCTCAGCCACGATGCGATCCTTCAGGGCATTGAGTTCCGCCAGACCGTACGCGACAACCCTTATCTCGTAGACTGCCCCCGGTGGAAGCATGGACCGGGCCAAGGCCACCATGGCGTCGCGGCTCTCGTGGACCGTGACAACCAAGCGGCGACCGTCATCAACTAGGCCAGCACCGACGAACTCAGGCCGCCCAGCCGCGGCCTCAAGGAACGGCGCAATCCCAACCGCATCGATAGGCGGTTGAGCACCACTGCCCCGAATCTCTGGCGTCAACCTCCGAATTGGCGTTTCTCCGGGGAAAATAACTAGCAATCGGTCGTTCTCACGACACACCTGTGGACGCACCAGGACCGTCCCATCGCTCGCTATGAAGCTACCGTTCGCATCGATCACCTCGGTGCCTGCGGCCCCGAAGGCAATCGCATAACTTGGCGGCCAGACCAGGCCGAATGAGGTCGGATCCAGTGGCGTGGAAGGGTCGGCAGGGTCCACGATGACACCTGTGATAATCGGACCTGGCTCCACTGACACCCTCAAACCAAGGAGTTCGGCGCCAGCACACGGGACGGCAGGGTTGAAGGTATCCAAGGGAGCCTTGACTTGCGCAGACGACGGCTGGCCAGACCTAGTCGATGCGGATGGCTCGGCGGCACATGCGGCAACGACAGGCCCAGCCAGAACTATCGCAAGGAAGGCCGCCACCACCTTGGCTAGCACGACGATGGCGCCCTAACACGTCGTGGTGTAGCACGGCCGCACGCCGCTTGCGTCGGTAATCCAAGTAATTGTCGAGTACACCGATTGCGTCGACGTGTATGCGCTGAATATCCCCATGGCCTTCGTCCCGTTGTCCATCATCGGGCCTCCGCTATCGCCGCCAGTCGAGGGGTAATTCGTCCACCACATGTGAAGAATCAGGACTCCACTCACGGACGTATCTACGTTCGTGGAAGCGATGGTTCCGCACCTCCATCCGGAGCTTTTGCCAGAGCGGCAAACCGTCGCGCCAACGACCTGCGTGGCGTTCGTCATGCTGCTTAGGATGTTTCGGATATCTAGGTGGCTACTCGCATAGACCCTGTTTCGTGCGCCGCTCTCACTCCAGGCGATCAATCCGGCGTCGGCAGTCGAATTGCTGTAGTAGTAGTGGACCAGGGCCTTTCCGATGGCCACCCCATTGTGGGACCACGTCACAGCCCCAGAGTTCTTGAGGCAATGTCCTGCGGTAATCAGACGCAAGCTTCCGGTCGAGTCGAGTTTCCCCCCGAAACCCGACGTACAGACCCAACCGCCACCCGTGATTGACAGGCCCCCCTTGAGCGGAGCGGCACAGTTCGTCCGCGAGGCGCAGGCCCCAGCTTGAACCTCCTCACCGAGAACTACATCGAGTGCAGGACCGTACTTGGCCTCGATCCTGCCCTTAACATCCTGACTCAGGTCAACGACTGAGACTCGCAGGAGATTTGCCTTCACATCGATGCCGATGCTGGCGAGATTCACGCCGCTGTCGCGCCATGCTTGCCAGTCGCTGGTGACGGATGCCTGGAGGGCCTCGAGTTCGTGTGTCGTGTACTGGACCATGCGAATTCGAACCTCTGCACCTACGGGCGCGAGCTTCGCGAGGTCGGCCATCCTCGCAGGATCATCGGTCGTGGCGATGTCTATGACCCCCCCGGCGGCTTGATCAAAGTAGATGCCGGCATAGGAAGGCTGCTTCTCAAGTTCGGCGACTAATGGGTCGAGGCTGGCGGTAATCGCGTCTCGCCGGCGGAGCTCCTGCTCCTCGGATACGGTCAACGGGACGCCATATGATCGGGACAGCGCATCATCAGCCGCG
>JACCWY010000164.1 GCA_013697395.1 Chloroflexota bacterium
CGCCCTCGGCGTGCGGATGGTCATCTGCTCGAACACCCTGTGGCGCAATGACGCCGACAGCCGTCGGGACTGGGAAGAGCTCGGCTTCGGCGACTGCTTCGACGCGTACGTCACCTCGCACGACACCGGCTTCGGCAAGCCTCATCCGGCCATCCTCGAGCGCGCGTTGGCGGCGGTCGGAGCCGAGGCCTCGCAGGCCGCGATCATCGGCGATCGGCCGGAACGAGACATCGCCGGCGCCCGATCGGTCGGCATGCGGTCGATCTGGATGCGCCCGCCGGATTTCATCGGTCCACCGGCGCCAGAGCCCGACGCCGAGGTGAGCCGATGGGCCGAGGTCCCACCCATCATCGAGGCTTGGCTGGACGCGGGTCGCACGGCGTGACGCTGCCCGTTTCCAACCGCCGGTCGCGGCGATCGCCTCGGCCCTCTCAGGCTCTCGGCAGCGGCGCGTCGTGCACGGAGCCGCGGCGGCACTTTCTCTTCGGGTGGGTGCTGCTTGGACTGGCCAGCGTCGGCCTGTTCTATGCCCGGCGACTCCAACTTAGGTTGCCATCTCTCGACGGACCGACTCCCCATCCAAACGCGTCTTGGGTGGGGATTCTTGTTGACCGCCACCGGGGACTTTCCATGGCCGCGAACGGGGAGTTTCTGTTGTCCCTTGACAGTTCTCGGATGAGCAGTCCCCACCCTGCACCGCGTGCTAACCTTGTACGCGATGTTGTCCCGAATTTGGCACACAATCGGTATTGACTCCTTCTCCAGCGGGCGCATAGGCTGGCGTCATGGAATGGTGCGCTGGAGTTCACCGCTTTCGCGACGGACTCCCCGATTGGATCGCGAAAGTTGCCGCGGGCGAGGAAATCGCGGTGGCTGTGTCGGGCCGCGCCCTCGTCGTGATCCCGCAGACCACGTCCGTGCCGGGATGCCTGGAGGTCTCGATCAGCGCCTTTCGTCCAAAGGCCGGCAGGTGGCTGCGGCGCGCGGC
Source organism: Chloroflexota bacterium (assembly GCA_013697395.1). Taxonomy (GTDB): domain Bacteria; phylum Chloroflexota; class Limnocylindria; order QHBO01; family QHBO01; genus JACDBZ01. Next base: position 989 of record JACCWY010000164.1, read on the forward strand.
CATCGAGCCGATCGTGCTGACCTGGTATGGCCGCCCGACCGCGCTCATCAAGGATGCGCCGTGGCATCAGGAGACAGACGAGGACGAAGACGATGACCATCGAGCGTCCGCACAAGCAGATCGGTGTGCGGGAACTCCGGGATCGCCTGACGGCGGTGGTAGAGCAGGTGAGGCAGGGCGAGCCATATGTCGTCCTGGTCAACAATCAGCCGGTGGCAGTGATGCTCAGCTACACCGAAGCCGCCTGGTGGGAACGCGTCGAGCTAGGGATGGCAGCCATCCACGGCCTCGAGATCTATCCCGAGATCGCACGCGAAACATCGGAGCTGGCCGACCTGGTCAGCGGCAAGCGGCGGGTGACGCGCCGCGAAATGAACGAGTTAGCGCGGCGAGATCCGCGCGAGCCCTTCCCGCGACTGGAACGCGCCGTCGGCATCAGCGAAGCGCGGCATCGCATGACTGAGATCCTTCCGCAAGTTTTCCGGGGAGCGACGACGACCATCATCAGCTCGGGCCAGTTTGCGGCCGTGATGATCAGCCCCCACGAGTATGAGCGGCTCCGTCGATTGCGGCGGGTCTTCTCCTGGTTCGACGCTGGCGGTCTTGACTTGGCGGCAGCCGAGGTCGAGGAGATCGTCAAGTGGGTGCGGGCGCGCCGGCCCCAGCCTGCGACTGAGGCGGCCGACGAGGGGTCGGCGATCGCCTGACGCGAGCCGCTGCTGCCATGGCCGTCCCGTTCCCGTTCCCGCTCGAGATCTTCGTCATCGGTCCGGCCCTGCTCGGTGGCGTCGTCCTGCTCGTCTGGCTCATGCCGCGCCTGGTCCGCGCCTGGCAGCAATCGAGGTACGACGCCACCGTGGCGGCGGAACAAGTCCGCTTCGAGATCGTGGCGCCCGGCCGGCCGGCTGACGAGGAAGAGGCCGCCCGCGAGCTGATCCGGGCGCTGGCACCACACCAGCGACTGGGCGACGATCGCGGCGGCAAGGGCTGGCCGACATTTGAGCTGCGGGCGGTGTGGCGCAACGGCGAGCTGGTATGGCAGTTCCAGGGCGGCCGCCAGATGGCGGTTCGCGCACAGCATGCCCTCGGCTCGCTCTATCCCGGCACGGAGGTCGAGCGCGTGGCGGTCAAGGACGCTCCCGCCGTCGCGAGCGCGGTGGGCCGGCTGGCCGCTGCGGCGCACTGGCCGCTGGGCTCGCCCGAGACCGCGGGAGGCGCGACATTGAGCCGGTTGGCGACCATGCTCGCAGCAGATGCCGACGGCGCCGAGGTGCGCCTGCGAACCGTCGTTCGACCGGTCGCGCCAGAGCGATGGCACCGGTGGCTCTACCCCGAACAGCGCAGCAAGTCGTTCGGTGCCATTGTCGGCGAGGCCCTGCTGGACACGATCTTCAATCGCCCGCGCAGCGACGGTCCTCCGCGGCCGATCGTGCTGTCGGAGGACGAGCGGGAGGCGCGCAAGCGGAAGCGGGCGGCGAAGATCGGCTTCGAGGTCGGCCTGGCGCTCGAAGTGGCCGGGACCGATATCGAGCACGGACGGGCACTGCTGCATTCGCTCACCGCCTTCACCGAGCTGCTGGGCGACGGGCTGCAGTCGATCGACTGGCGGGTGCGCGACGGCGCCGTCAGCCAGCCGCCGCGCTTCGCCCTCGGCGACTGGGAGCTGGCGCAGCTGTGGTACCTGCCCGACGCCGGCTTTGACCGGGCCGGCCTGCCGCGGCTGCGGCCGCTGGCTGCACCGCCACCAAGAATCGCCGACGGCAACGGCGCGGCACTGACCATTGGCGAGTCGCGCGGAGCGCCGCTGCGCCTGCCGCTCGACGCGCTGGCGCGGCACATGGCCGTCATCGGCGCCACCGGCTCGGGCAAGAGCACGCTGCTGATGAGCCTGGCGCTGGGGGTGCTTGAGACGCCCATCGGAGCCACGGTCATCGACCCCCACGGTGACCTGGCGGCCGACATTTTGGCCCGCATTCCGCCGCGCCGCGCCGATCGCGTCCACGTCCTGCGGTTGGGCGACAGGGCCCATCCGCGCGGCTTCAACTTCCTGGAGCGGCGCGAGAGCGACGAGCCGCAGCTGGTGGCCAGCGAGTTCGTCGGCCTCTTCCACGACCTGTGGCCGGACTACACCGGCCCGAAGATGCAGCACTACCTGCGCCATGCGCTGCTGACCATG
>JACCWY010000464.1 GCA_013697395.1 Chloroflexota bacterium
GCCGTGCCGGTGCCCGGATCCGGCGGCCTGCGCCGGGCACGTGCGTTCCGGCCCGACGTCGTGCATGCGCACTCGCCCTTCGTGACGGGCCGCGTCGCCCGCCGTCTCGCGGCCGAGCTGAGCGCGCCGCTCGTCTTCACGCATCACACCCGCTTCGCCGATTACGGCCACTACCTGGGGCCGTTCGCAGGCCTGGGATCGCGCCTGGCAGATGCGTACATCCGTCGCTTTTGGCGCGCCTGCGCGGCGATCGTGGCGCCATCGGAGGACCTGGCGCGCGACATTCGCGCTCGGCTCCCGGTGGCGAGCGCCCACCGCGTCCACGTGATCCCGACCGGCGTCGACGTAGCGGGCATTCGCGCGCTCGCCCCGATCGATCCCCGAGTGGAGGCCGGCTGGCCGTGCGATGCCCTGGTCGTTGCGTCGCTCGGGCGCCTGGCGCCGGAGAAGAGCCCGGAGCTGCTCCTCGCCGCGGTCGCCGCGGCCGCGGCGCACATGCCGATGCTGCGACTTCTCGTCATCGGCGCTGGTCCCTCCCAGGCCACGCTGCGCACGCGCGCTGAGCTCCCGGACCTGGCGGGGCGGGTTCACCTGGTCGGCGCGCTGCCACGGCCGGAGGCGCTGACGCGGCTCGCGGGGTCCGACCTGTTCCTGTTCACCTCGCGGACCGAGACCCAGGGCCTCGTCCTGGCCGAGGCGCTCTCGGCACGGCTTCCGGTGGTCGCCGTCGACGGGCCGGGTGTCGACGAGTCAGTCCGCGACGGAGTCGACGGCATCGTGGTCGACGCCATGCCGCCGGACTCCCTCCCCCGACGGCTGGCGGACGGACTGATCGCGCTGGCCGATCCAGTGCGGCGTGGCGCGATGGCCGAACACGCCGCCGCCGACGCCGATCGATTCGCCGTCGAGCGCCGGGTCGCCCAGGCCGAGGACCTGTACGACACCCTGCGTCGAGCCTGACGGCTCGGGGCGGGGTTGGTATCGTGCCGCGATGCTCCACCGCGCCGCCGCCATCCTCGCGTACCCGGCGCACCTGCTGAATCGCGCGCTGGCCGGTCCATTGGCGAGGATCGGCCTGCGCCGCCTTCCGGGAGCGCTGCCGGTGGGACTCGCGCTCCTTGCGCTCACCGTCTCGACCACGGGCGCGACGCTGGCTGCCTACGAGACCCGCCCGGAGCCGCAGCGGGCGACGATCGCCGACGTTGCCGATGCCCGCATCGGCTCCGGCCTGTGGGTGGAAGTCGACGGCCTGCTGCTGGACGGGCCGCACGTCACCACGGTCGAGGTCAGCTCGGGCGCCGGTCGTGGGGCGGCGACCCTCGTGGAGCGCGTCCATTACCTCGTCACGGACCCGGATGCCGCCGGCTGGGCGCTCATCGTGCGCTTCGCCGAGGAGATCCCGGCGCTGGAAGCGTCTGCCGGGCCGGTGACGCTGGATGGCACGATCACCGAGGATCGGTTCAACATGCGCAGCCTGCTCGAGAGCTGGGGCCTCGCCGAGCGTCATTCCGGGGTGACGTTCAGCGAGTCGCGGCTGCTCGCCTACGGGTTCTCGACCCCATGGCAGGAGCCGTCGTGGCTGGGCAGCGAGATCCTCGCGATCGCCACGGTCCTCGTCCTGGCCGGCGCGTTCCTTCCACAGCCGCTCGTGCGCCGCACGGCCGCCCAGCCGGCGATGGGAACGACCCCGATCCCGCTGGCCATCCACGGTGAGCTGCCGACGCCACGAGGCCCGGTCCACCTGCACGGGACGCCCGCCCAGCTGGAGTGGATGACCGTGGAGGAGGTCGCGCGCACCCGGTGGCGCTACTGGGGCGCGGGGCTGGGAGACGTCCGGGGCGATGTCGAGGATGCCGTCCGCGCCCATGGCGACGGCACGCGGCTCGTCATCCACGGTCCGACCGGGTCGGTCATCTGGCCCGTCGAGGCGGGCGCCGACCTGGCCGTCGACGCCGGCGAGGCGTACCTGGGCCTGCAGCGACATCCCGCGATGCGCGTCCGTGGCGACGGGGCGGCCGCCACGCTGACCTTCACGGATGTCGACAGCCGCAACGCCGCGCTGGCCGAGCTGAGCCCGGACGACGCCGACCGCTGACCTGGCGCCGATTACTTGCGCTGCCATCGGCAGGGCGTACAATGCCGGTCATGCGAGTGAGTCTGGTGGCCCGCTTCATCTCACATCCGACGATCGACTTCGGCGCCGGCCGCCGCTCTGCGCACCGCCGACGCCTCGGCCTCGAGCGCATGCCGACCGTGTACCACCGTCCGCGGCGCGTGGTTCCCTCCAGTGCGACGATTCGCGCCCTACGCTCGCAGACCAGTCGGTTCCGCTTCCCGGCCGTCGGTCGCGCCACGCGCCTGCCTGCGCGTCGAACCGCGCTCCCGTTCGGAGTGCCGCGCTCGCGTCGCTCTTAGCCGCCTCGCAGTCGGCTCGGGTGCCTGTCCTGCGGACCGCTCGCGCCACATCGGCGGGCGGCGTGGTCCATCGCACGGTCGACGGTGAAACCGAGTTCCTTCTCGTCCATCGGCGTTCCCCGGTCCTGTGGGCGCTCCCGAAGGGCACGCCTGACTCGGGTGAGACGATCGAAGAGACGGCGCTGCGGGAAACGCGCGAGGAGACCGGCATCGAGGTCGAGATCCAGGCACGGCTGAGCTCCATCCGCTACTTCTTCGTCCGCGGCACGACGCGCTTCCACAAGACGGTCCACTTCTTCCTGATGCGCCCGATCGGCGGCGCGATCGAGCTCCATGACGGCGAGTTCGACGACGTGCGCTGGCACCGGGTCGCCGAGGCGCTGGCGCTCATGAACCACGCCACGGAGCGATCCGTGGTCGAACGCGCCGTTGCCGTGCTCGCCGGCGACACGGCCGAGGCGACGGTGTGATCGAGCCAACCATCGGCGAGCTGCGACGCACGCCTCTCCACGACGTGCACCGCGAGCTCGGTGCGAGGCTCGTTCCGTTCGCGGGCTACGAGATGCCGGTGCAGTACACCTCCATCATCGAGGAGCACCGGACCGTTCGGTCGGCGGTCGGGCTGTTCGACCTGTCGCACATGGGCGAGATCGAGGTGCTCGGCGAGGAGGCGGTCGCCTTCCTGCGCTATGCCCTCGTCAGCGACCCCGGAACGCTCGAGACCGGCCAGGCGCAGTACTCGATGGCGTGCCAGACCGACGGCGGCATCATCGACGACCTGATCGTGTACCGCCGTGGCGAGCACCGCTTCTGGGTCGTCTGCAACGCCTCGAACCGCGAGGCAGTCGTGGGCCAGCTGACGGCGCTCCTCTCGCGTGGGGACTTCGACGCGAGTCTCGAGGACCGCAGCGAGCGCATCGCGCTGCTCGCGCCGCAGGGCCCCAACGCTGCCGCGCTGGTCGGGGCGCTGACCGACCTCGACCTGGCCGCCATCGGCAACTACCGGTCCGCGCCGGGCAGCGTCGCCGGAGTCGAGTGCCTGGTGGCCCGCACCGGCTACACGGGCGAGGACGGCTTCGAGCTCTTCTGTGACGCCCGCCAAGCACGCGACCTGTGGGAGGCACTCGCCTCGGCGGGAGAGCGGCACGGCGCGCGGGCCTGCGGGCTCGGGGCGCGCGACACGCTGCGCCTCGAGGCCGGCATGCCGCTCTACGGCAACGAGCTGGATCGGCAGACGAACCCGTTCGAGGCCAACCTGGGCCGCGTCGTGAAGCTCGAGAAAGGGGAGTTCGTCGGGCGTGCGGCCCTCCAGGCGGTGCAGCAACAGGGACCGGAGCGCAAGCTCATCGGCCTCCAGATGGTCGACAATGCGATCCCGCGGGCCGGCTACGAGGTCCGGGCCGGCGGCGCGGCGGTGGGGCACGTGACGAGCGGCACCCTGTCGCCCACCCTCGGCACGAAGATCGCCATGGCCATGGTCCCGGCAGGCTTGGCCGGCGTCGGCATGGAGAACGCGTTCGAGGTCGTGGTTCGCGACCGCCCATATCGGGCCGAGCAGGTAAAGTTGCCGTTCTACAGGCGCCCGCGCGACGAGGGCAGCTGAGGCCACCCGCCACGAGAGGATCGACTCGCCGATGTCCTACCCCGACGACCTGCGCTACTCGAAGGAGCACGAGTGGGTTCGCGTGGAGGACGATCGGGCGACGATCGGCATCACGAGCTTCGCAGCCGATGAGCTCGGCGACATCGTCTTCGTCGAGCTGCCGGAGGTGGGCGCGACGCTGAGCCAGTTCGGGACGTTCGGTGTGGTGGAGAGCGTCAAGGCCGTGAGCGACCTGTACGCGCCCGTCTCCGGCGCGGTGGTCGAGGTGAACGAGGCGCTACGCGACTCGCCCGAGCTGCTCAACTCCGACCCTTTCGGCAAGGGCTGGATCGCGCGCGTCACCCTCTCCGACGCCGCCGAGCTCGACACCCTCCTTGATGCCGCCGCCTACGCCGACGAGACCGCCTGAGCGCGGCTCGCCGATGACGTACTCCCCGCACACAGAGGCCGATCGCGCCCGGATGCTCGACGCCATCGGCGTCGCATCGGTCGATGGGCTGTTCGACGACATCCCATCAGCGGTACGCGCCGGTCCGTGGAGCGTGCCGCCGCCGCTCGTGGAGCAGGAGGTGCGTGCCGAGCTGGCCCGGCTGGCGGGCCGGAATCGAATCCCGGAGGTCAGCTTCCTTGGCGCGGGCGTCTACCGCCACCTGATCCCATCGGTGGTGAGCGAGGTGATCGGCCGACCGGAGTTCGCCACCTCCTACACGCCCTACCAGCCCGAGGTGTCGCAGGGGACCCTACAGAGCATCTACGAGTTCCAGTCGCTCATCTGCGAGCTGACCGGCATGGAGGTGGCGACCGCCTCGCACTACGACGGGGCGACGGCCACGGCCGAGGCCGCGCTCATGGCCTGCCGGCTGACTCGTCGCACGCGCGTGGCAGTCTCGGCCGGCCTCAACCCCGACTATCGCCGCGTCCTCGAGACATATTGCTCGGGCCCGGGGATCGAGGTGGTCGACGTGCTCGTCGACCTGGCTGAGGGTGGGTCGGGCACCACCGAACCCTTGTCCGCGGCCGAGGCACTCGGGGACGACGTGGCCTGCCTGATCGTCGCGCATCCGAACTTCCTGGGCCAGCTCGAGCCGATGCGCGAGCTGGCCGATGCGGCGCATGCCGCCGGCGTTCTGTTCGTGGCGGTCGTCGAGCCGATCTCGCTGGCCCTGCTCGAGCCGCCGGGGGACTACGGCGCAGACCTCGTGGCGGCCGAGGGCCAGCCCCTCGGCGTGCCCGTCAGCTTCGGTGGGCCGTACGTCGGCCTGATGGCTGCGCGCATGGCATCGGTCCGCCAGATGCCGGGCCGGCTTGTCGGAGCGACCCGCGACGTCAACGGGCGGAAGGGCTACGTCCTCACGCTCCAG
>JACCWY010000484.1 GCA_013697395.1 Chloroflexota bacterium
TCGGCCTGGGAGCACGACACGCGACCCCGAGACGACGGCACCCACGCCATCCGCCTGGGCCTTCGCCAGGTGAAGGGGATCGACGAGCGCGCGCGAGAGACGCTCGAGCGCCAGCGCGCCATCGGCCAATACAGGAGCGTCCGCGACTTCGTTGCCCGCACCCAGCTCGGCGAGCAGGTGGTCGAGCGGCTCATCAGTATCGGAGCATTCGACTGGACCGATGCGCCCCGCCGCGAGCTCCTCTGGCAGCTGCGCACGACCCTGGCCGATGCCGACCCCGAGTATCCTGCACTGGGCCTGACCGATGACGCCCAGCGCGCGCTGGGCGCCTCCCTGCCGCCGATGACCTCCGCCGAGAAGGTGGCCGCCGACTACCGCGACACCGGTTTGGCGCCGAACCTCCATGCCGTCGAGCTCTTCCGCGAGCGGCTCGCCTCGCGCGGCGTGATCACGGTGGCCGATGCCGCCCGGCTGCGCGATCGGTCGCAGATCCGGCTGGCCGGACTGGCGGTCAGCGTGCAGCACCCGATGACGGCCAAGAACTTCGTGTTCATTGCGCTCGAGGACGAGACCGGCATGATCAACGTGACGCTTCGCCCGCAGGTCTACCAGGCCCACCGCGCGTTGCTCCATCGCCATCCGTTGCTGGTCATCGATGGCCGCCTGCAGGTCGAGGGGGCGGTCCTCAACGTGATCGCGCAGCGGCTGCGTTCCGTCGACGACACCCTCGACTCACCCGCCGAGCGCCTGGACCTCGCCAAGCAGCAGCGCATGTTCCACTAGTCCGATCGTTCCCTTCCGCTCCGTTGACTCCGGCCCTAGACTTCGCACAGCCGACTCCGCCCGGAGCCGGCATCGTCCATGTGGGGGACCATGTCCGAGCCTCGACCAGTCGCACGGCGCCGATCAGCAGCCTTCAGCCTGCTCCTGGCCGTGATCCTCATGGCGTGGCCATCCAGCGCACACCCTGCCGCGGCCGCTGACCCGGACTGGTCCGAGCGCGCGCCGTCGCCGACACGCAGCGGCGAAGTCAAGGGCACCGGCGGCCCGGCTGAGTCCCAGCCGACGGGCCGGCTGATGGTCCGGTACGCAGAGGGCACGTCCGAGGCCGGCCGGGAACGTGTTCGTGAATCCGCCGGGCTCGAGCTGGTCGCCGACGTTGCCCTTTCCGATACCGAGCTGGTGGAGCCAAGCGGGGCAGTGGCGCAGGCGATCACCCGGCTCGACGCGCAGGCGGCCATCGAGTTCGTGGAGCCCGAATACCGCCGTGCCCAGGCCGCGGGCCCGACGGGCGAGCCGCTCTTCGGCGAGGAGTGGGCGCTGCACAACACCGGACAGACGATCGGCGGGTTCACCGGCGTGCCGGACGTCGACATGAACGTGCCGGAGGCATGGGCGATCACGACCGGCAGCCCGGGACTGATCGTGGCAGTGCTCGACGATGGGGTCGACTTCTCGCATCCGGACCTGGCCGGGCGATCGTGGGTCAACGCCGACGAGATCGCCGGCAACCTCATCGACGACGACCTCAACGGCTACGTTGACGACACCAACGGCTGGGACTTCTGCAACAACGACAACACGGTCCACGAGGGCATCGCCTCGCACGGCACCCACGTCGCCGGCTCGATCGCGGCGTCGGGAAACGGCGTCGGCATCGCCGGCGTGGCGCCGACCGTGCAGATCATGGCCGTCAAGTTCATCAGCGACGATCCGCTCTGCTCCACCGATCAGCAGGCGATCAACGCAATTGCGTACGCGGCGGCGAATGGCGCGAAGATCATCAACGCCTCGTGGGGCGGCTACGACGTCAGCGCGTCGCTCCGCGCGGCGATCGAATCCGTGCCCGACGTGCTCGTGGTCGCGGCGGCCGGCAACAACAACATCGACAACGACCTGACACCCCTCTATCCCGCCTCCTACGACCTTTCGAACATCCTGTCCGTGGCCTCCGTCCACAACGAGGGCTACCTGAGCGGGTTCACCAACTTCGGCTTCGAGAGCGTCGACCTCTCGGCCCCTGGGGAGGACATCCTGAGCTCGGTCGTCGGCGGCGGCTGGGCGTACAACTCCGGCACGTCGATGTCAGCCGCCCTTGCCAGCGGCGTCGCGGCCCTGGCCGCGTCCGCCAAGCCGGGGCTGCTGGGCGACGCGGCGGCGCTGCGACTGCACCTGATCGCCACCGCGAAGGCACTGCCCAGCACGTTGGGCTGGATCGCCTCACCGCGCCTCCTGGACGCGCGTGCGGCCGTGGTCAGCCGTCCCGACATCCGTCGCCTGTCCGGCGCGAACCGATATGCGACGGCAGCCGCCATCTCGGCGGCGACCTTCACGCCGCACGTGCAGTACCTCTTCATCGCGACCGGGCTGAACTTCCCCGACGCCCTGGCAGGTGGCGCGCTCGCGGCACAGCTGGGCAATCCGCTGCTGCTCGTTCAGACCAACTCGATCCCACCGGCGACGCTCGCCGAGGTCCAGCGGCTGCAACCCGAGGAGATCTACGTCCTGGGAAGCAGCGGGGTGGTGTCGGAGTCCGTGGCGATCCAGCTG
>JACCWY010000488.1 GCA_013697395.1 Chloroflexota bacterium
TACGAGGAGCTCACCCTCCGCTTCGCGGAGGCCGGCGTGCACGCCGTGGCGGTCGACCTGTTCGGCCGCACCGCCGAGTCAACGCGCCGCGGCGAGGGTTTCGAGCATGAGCCGCACGTCATGGCGCTCACCGCGCAGGGCGTCATGGACGACGTGGCTGCGGCCGCCGAGTATCTTCGCTCGCCGGACGGCGGCGAGCCGGAGCGCCTCTACTCGACCGGATTCTGCCTGGGTGGACGCATCAGCTTCCTCCAGGCCGCGGCAGGGCTCGGGCTGACCGGCGTCATGGGCCTGTACGGCTGGCCGGCGGGACCGCATCGGACCGGGTTGCCGTCGCCTGCCGACGAGGCGCCTCGCTTCTCGTGCCCGGTGCTCGCGATCTACGGCGGCGCCGACCAGGGCATCCCGCCGGAGACCCGTGACGCCTTCGACCGGGCACTGGACGCAGCGTCCGTGGAGCACCGCACGATCGTCTACGAGGGCGCGCCGCACTCGTTCTTCGATCGCAAGGCAACCGGCAACGCGGAGGCCAGTGCGGGCGCCTGGGACGAGATGCTGCGCTTCATGGGCGCCCCCGCGTGACCGTAATCAGGCGCCGACGGGCGTCCGCTCCGAGGTCGAGCGCGCCGGGGACGGTCGAAGCGGGCGCGTATACAGGTACAGCACCACCACGATGTACGCGAGCCAGGCCACGAAGGTGATCCACTCCGGAGTGCTTGTGTAACCGACGAGCGCCCGCAGGATGGAGCCGACGACGCCGGCCGCGCCGTTCTGCGGCTCAGGCTCGTGCGGCAGGATGCCGCTGATGTCGAAGGCGGTCGCGGTGCCGAAGGTGATCCACCCGGCCTCGATGAACTCGTGAATGCCGTGCGACAGCAGCCCCGCCGCGATGAAGATCAGGGCGATGCCGGTCCAGGCGAAGAACGTGCGCAGGTTGATGATGCGGGCGCCGCGGTAGAGGCCGTACCCGATGGCGACTGCGATCGCCAGGCCGATGACGGCGCCGACGAGCGTGCTCGTTGCCTGGGCCCCCGCCGCGGTCGCCTGGCCCATCAGGAAGAGCGCCGTCTCGATGCCCTCGCGGATGACGGCAGTGAAGGCCAGGATGGCGAGGCCGAAGATGCCGCCCTCCATCAGCGCCCGATCGACGCCTGCGTGGAGCTCGCCCTTGATGTTCGCGGCCGTGCGTCGCATCCAGAACAGCATCCAGGTCACGACCGCTGCCGCGATGAGCATCGCGAAGCCCTCGAAGATCTGCTCCGCCGGCTCCTCGAACCCGCCGATGGTGACGAACAGGATGACGCCGACGACGATGCTGAGGGTGATCGCGGCGCCGGCGCCGAGCCAGATCCGGCTGAAGTGGCGTTGGTTTCCCGTCTTTGCGAGGTAGGCCAGGATGATGCTCACGATGAGGGCTGCTTCGACGCCCTCGCGCAGGCCGGTCAGAAGGCCAGTCGTCAGGAATCCGAGGTCCAACGTCTTCTCCCGTGGTTGGCGGTGCTCGCCCGGGGTCGGGGAGCGGTAAGTGGAATGGAGTAAGGTTAGCCATACTCCATTCCTTCGTCAACCCGAATTACGGACGAGTCGGTCGGGATTGGCGACCTTCACCCATCCGGCTGCGACCCACCCTCGCCGAGCTCCTCGGCGGTGAGCACGCTATCGGCCCAGTGATCGTGCATCCACGCCAGGTGCTCCCATCGGGAGTCGACGATGCGCAGGGTGTCCCAGGCCGGCATCTGCTGCTGCTCGATGATCGTCATCCTCGCCGGGTCGACCTCGTAGACGTGGTCGAAGCGCTGAATGACACCATCGGTGACGCGCCGCGCCTCGGGCGGCTGCTGGGCGCCGAGCCGGAAGCCGATCATCGGAACACCTTCTCGTCCAACCCGAACGCCCGGTCGAGCTCGTACTTGCCGGGGTTCATGATGTTGTTGGGGTCGAGCACCCGCTTGATCTTCATCATCACGTCGAAACCTCCACCCATCTCGACCGGCACCAGCTCGGCGTCCCCCTCCCGCGTGGCGCCGTGGCAGGCCGTGATCGAGCCGCCGTGGTCGAGGGCCACCTGTGCGATCTCGCGCTTGCACGCGACCCAGTCGGGCCAGTTCTCGTCCGAGAGCCGCTGCTCCCAGATGCCGATGTCGATCTCGACCAGGTAGTCGCCCCACGGCTTGTGGGCGGCGTTCGTGTAGAAGAACATGCCCCAGTCGTCGAGGATCCCGGTCCTGGTGACGTACCGGTCCGCGATGGCGTGCCACTCCTCCATCACGGCGGGTAGCTGGCTGTAGTTGATCGATGCGTCCTCGCAGTGCCAGCTCATCGGCACCACCTCGCCAGTGCGCAGGCGCCCATGCAGCGGCGTGGCGTATCGATCATGGCGGCTGGCCCAGTCGCCGGAGCTGATCTCGTCGCCGAGGTAGGTGCCACCCGACTCGCGACCGATGCGCATGAGGCGGCGCGCCGCCGGCTCGACCTCGTCGCGCGTGCCGTACATGGCCGTTGCAACCACCGCCTTCACATGGTCCGGCCGGGGGATGTAAGCCTCGTCGTCGCGGCGCAGGTAGCGCAGCTTCCACTCGTCGAACAGCACAACGCCGCCAAGGGTGGCCAGGCCGGACTTCGCCAGCGCGCCCGTCGACTCGTAGGCGGCGGCGAACGACGGATAGTGGAAGAACGCGGCGAACTCCGTCTCCGGCCGCGGAACGAGCTCGAGGGTCGCCTCCGTCACGATACCCAGCGTTCCCTGGTGTCCCATGAACAGGTGCTTGAGCTGGAAGCCGGTTGAGGACTTGCGGATCTTGCGGCCACCACCGTCACCGACCTCGATGATCTCGCCGGTCGGCAGCACGATCTGGAAGCTGATCACCAGGTCGCGCGTATGCCCGTATCGACCACCGATCAGCGACCAGCCACTGGTGCCGATGCGTCCGCCGACCAGCGAGCAGGGATAGCTGGCCGGGTCGTCGGGGTACATCACTCCGTGCCTGCGCAGCTCCTCGTTGAGCTTGAGCATGTTGATGCCCGGGCCGACGGTGACGGTGCGGTCGACGAGGTCGACCTCCTTGATCTGGTCCATGCGCTTGACGTCGACCACGATGCCGCGCTTGAGAGGCAGCGCCCCGTCGTTGAGCCCGGTCCCGCCCGCGCGCGGCACGAGCGGGATGCGCTCCCGGTTGGCGAGCTTGACCACCTCGCTCACCTGCTCGGCGGTGCGCGGCAGGACCACGAGGTCCGGCACGTACTCGGCCCAGCGATGGACCGGGAACGGCGCCGGCACGCGTGTGCGGTTGTAGCGGGCCGCCTTGTCGGTCAGGACCCCGTCGTCGCCGAGGATCGCCCGCAGCTCGTCGACGACCACGTCGTGGATCTCCACGAATGTCGTCATGACGGCATCTCGCGCTGAGGCCCGCCGGCGCCGTGGACGCCACGCGCATCCAAGCCGGCGGACTCGGCGACGAGCTCCATGAGGTCGCGCACGTCGATGCCCTGCTCCGCGCCCTGCGCGCTCAGCGGTCGCTCGGACCAGACGCACGCGCTGACCAGGGTGTCGACCTCGAGCTCCTTCGCGCGCGCCACGCGGCGGCGGCTGATCTCGGCCGTGATCTCGGGCTTCTCGATCGCCAGCCCGGCGCCGGCGCCGGAGCAGTACGACCACTGCGTGACGTGGTCGACGTCCCTGAAGGTGAGGCCCGGGATCGCGCGCAGGATCGCCCGTGGCGATGCGTGGATGCCCTTGCGCTTGTTGAGCCGACACGGGTCGTGGTAGGTCACGACTCGATCAATCGGCTGGGTGAGCGTCAGCTTCCCTTCGCGGATCAACTCGGCAACGAGCTCGGTGATATGGACGATCTCGAACTCGTAGTCGGGACCGAAGTATTCGACGTAGTCCTCGGTGAAGCTGATGTAGTCGTGCGGGTCCAGGGTGATGATCCGCTTCGCCCCGTACGAGCGCCAGTCGGCCACATTGTGCTCGGCCAGCCGCCGTGCCGCATCGGTGTAGCCCATCTCGGCCGCCGGTCCGCCACAGCACCACTGCTCGCGCATGAGGCCGAACTCGACCCCGGCCGACTCGAGGAGCTGCGCCGTCGAGCGCGAGACGCTGGTGCGGTAGAAGGCCGCCTCGCAGTCGACGAAGAGGATCGTCGCGCCACCGACCGGGAGGTTCAGTCCTTCTGCCCAGTTCGCCACGTTCTCCTGCGAGACCGGGACGTCGAGCACCGGCTCGCTCTTCGCGTCGAGGGTGGCCTCGACCCATCGCTTCCAGCCTGGCTGCTCCACGCCGGAGGCCACCGCCAGCGCTCGCATCGCCTTGACCACGCGCACCGTCTGCGTCCGATTGCGGTAGAAGTCGCCGGTGAACAGCGTGTTCGGACATCGCAGCTCGCACGCCCCGCACTGCGTGCAGTGCACGTAGTCGTCGGCCACGTCGGCGACCGTCAGATTGCCCTGCTCCATGGCCACGATGTTGGCGTGGAACGCCGTTGGCGTGTGGTTCTCGTTGCGCGTGACCTGCATCACCGGGCAGACCTCGCGGCAAAACTTATGCCCCGAGCTGAAGCAGCCATAGGCGGCGTCGCGCCACTGCTCGACGAAGTCTGCCTGGAGCTTGCCGTCGGACATGGGGTCGTACGGGGGTGCGGTCATCGAGCCCTCCGGGTCGCGTGGTCGGCTGCGGTTCAGGCCGGGGTCGCGGCGCGCTCCATGGCGGGCATGACCCGATCGCGGATGAGCCGCAGCTGCGCGTGCGTGTCGGTGGCGTTGGGGATGTCGATGCCGGTGAATGCCTTGACGAGGTACGGGTCCACCACGGCGCCGATGATGTGGTTGACGCCTGTCGAGACGATGTCGCGCCGGAGGCGCTCGACCACCTCGTCCGGCGTGCCTGCTACCGAGAACTTCTCCCCGAGCTCCGGTGTCGTCAGCTCGAGCGCCTTGGGCACATCACCCGCAGCGAAGGCGTCGAGGATCGGCTTCAGGTCCGAGCCGCTGATGCCGTGGCGGTTCAGCTGCTGCTCGGGCATGGCGGAGAGGTAGAACGCGGCCATGATTCGGGCCGTCTCCTTCGCCGCTGCCGAGTCCTCCATGACCGACATGACCAGCCAGGCCCCGATGTCGAGATCCTCCCAGTTGCGTCCGGCCTTCTCCGCGCCGGCCTTGACGTTGTCGACCATGTATTCGTAGGTCTCGCGCGACGTACCGATCGCCTGGTGCACGCCGTCGAACAGCTCGCCACCCACCGCGAACGAGCGCGGGCCGCCCATGGCGCCCAGCATGATGGGCAGCTACTCCTGCACCGGCCGGGCAAGCGTCCAGAGGCCCTTGTGATGGAAGAACTCGCCCTCGTAGGTGACAGCGCCGGTGTCGAGCAGGGTGCGCATCACCTCGCGCGCCTCGAGCACTCGGGAGAGCGGCTTCATGCCAGTCGTGTCGATGCCGTGCTGCGGGAGCATCGAGATGTTCCCGAAGCTGACCACGATCTCGGCTCGGCCGTTCGTCAACTGGTCCAGCGTGGCCGCCATCTGCACGACGTGGGCAGGGTCCCGGAGGATGACGTGGGTGACGTTCGGACCCATCCGAATCTGGGACGTCTTGTCCGCCGCCGCAGCGAAGAGGAGCCACATGTCCTTCCACCACGTCTCGTCGACCGAGTACGCGGCGTAGAAGCCGCACTCGTCAGCCGTTCTGAGGATGTTGACGGACTCCTCGAGCGGGTACGCCGGGACGTGGCAGTAGCTGAACCTCACCATCGCACGCTCCTCCAGGGAACTTGGATCCCCCTCAACGTCGCCGGGCCGATCTTTGGTTGTCCGCTCATCATGCCATTGCGGTCAACGGCCGGGGAGACGACCAAGCGCCTCACACCGACGTGATGCGGTACAGCTGCCAGGGCTCGGGCACGCCCTTGAGGCTGTGGCGTCCAGCATCTGCGAAGCCGATGCCCGAGCCGGCGACCAGGTCGCGTACGGTGCTCGAAACGAGGATCTCGCCGGGCTCTGCAACGCCGCCGATGCGCGCGCCGATGTGCACGGCGACGCCCCGTAGCCCGGCACCCACACGCTCGCACTCCCCGGCGTGCAGGCCGATTCTGAGCTGGAGATCGAGCGATCCGACGGCTTTGCGAATCGCATGCGCAGCTCGGAT
Source organism: Chloroflexota bacterium (assembly GCA_013697395.1). GTDB lineage: Bacteria > Chloroflexota > Limnocylindria > QHBO01 > QHBO01 > JACDBZ01. Next base: position 6,142 of record JACCWY010000488.1, read on the forward strand.
GGCTCGGGCAGGGCCGTCGAACGCGGCGAAGAAGCCATCTCCGGCGGTATCGACCTCGCGGCCACGAAAGCGCGCCAGCTCCCGCCGCACCGCGGCGTGGTGAGCATCGACCAGCGTGCGCCAAGCGCGGTCGCCGAGCGCTGCCGCTCGCTCCGTTGAGCCGACGACGTCGCTGAAGAACACGGTGGCCAGCACGCGATCGAGCTCGCCGTCGGTGTCGCGCACGCTCTCGATGAACTCCTCCATGGCGAGCAGCGGCGTCCGCCAGTCCCCGGCGATAAGCATGTGGTCGTTCCCGGGAAGCTCGAGGATCGTCGCGTTCGGGAGCATGCCGGCGGTCTCCCGGCGGGCGCGCGATCCTGATCGCCACGCCACCATGGCCGGCACATGAACGCTCGGCAGAATGTCCGCGACGTTGGTGCGAAGCACGAGCTCCCATTGGGCGACAGCCTCGTCGGCAGTGCCCATCAGGCGCTCCTCGTCGCGCACCCACTCGATGAACGCCTTGTCGTCGAGTCGGCTCGGTCCGGCAACCGCCACCGTGTCGCGGGCAGACTCGAGCGTTCCCCATCCGCGCCGAAACGCGTCGCGCTCGGCGTCGAAGGCCGACGGATCGACGAGGCCGAGCATCGACGGCGTCGGGGCCCAGAGCACGAGGCCGGCGGTCCGCTCGGGATGGGCGGCCGCAAAGAACGAGCACAGTGCACCGCCGTGGGCGAGGCCGATCGCGACCACACGCTCGGACCCGACCGCGTCGAGGACGGCCCGGACATCGTCGATCCGATCCTCGAGGGTTGGGAGGACGGCCGGGTCGAAGTGATCGGAGAGCCCAGTCCCGCGGCGGTCGAGACGAATCACCCGCCCCAGCGAGCCGAGGCGCCGGAAAATGCCGGCCAGCACCGGCTCCTCCCACTCGTGCTCGAGGTTGGAGACCCACGCCCGCATGACGAGGAGATCCACTGGCCCGTCTCCGTGGACCTGGTAGGCGACGTGGGTTCCGTCGGTGGTGCGGGCGTATCGAGTCTCGGGCGCCATGGGCGCCAGTGTGCCGCGCGGCGGTCGCATCGGTCTAGAATCTGGCGTCCCGCCTCGCGACCCCCTGACGGAGAATTGATGATCGACTTTTCGCTGACCGATGCGCAGCGCGAGGTGCAGCGCACCGCGCGCGCATTCGCCGAGCGCGAGATCCTGCCGCGTATCCAGCAGATGGACGCGAACGCCGAGTACGACCGGGGCTTGTACGAGAAGATGGGCGCCGAAGGGCTGCTCGGCCTGCCGATCCCGGAGCAGTACGGCGGCGCGGGCATGGACTACATCGCGTTCGCCCTCCTGTGCGAGGAGATGGAGCGGGCGGACACCGCCTTCCGCGTGATCCTGTCGGTGCATACCGGGCTCAACTCGTTGACGCTGCTCCAGTGGGGGAGCGAGGAGCAGAAGCAGCGGTACCTCGTCCCGCAGGCGCGCGGCGAGAAGCTCGCCACCTTCGGGCTGACCGAGCCGGGAGTGGGATCCGACGCCGCGAAGCTGGCCACCACCGCCCGCCGGGACGGCGACCGGTACATCCTCAACGGGTCGAAGATCTGGATCAGCCTGGGCGACACCGCGGATCACGTGCTCGTCTTCGCCAGCGTCGATCGGTCCAAGGGGCACCGGGGGATCACCGCCTTCATCGTGGAGCGCTCGTTTCCCGGATTCTCGTCGGAGTCGCTCCACGGCAAGCTGGGCGTGCGTGCCGGGAACACGGGGATCCTCACATTCGGCGACTGCGAGGTTCCGGCGGCCAACCGCGTCGGGGAGGAGGGCGAGGGCTTCACGATCGCGATGAGCGCCATCGACCAGGGTCGGTACACCGTGGCGGCCGGATCGGTGGGCCTGGCGCAGGCGTGCCTGGACGCATCGGTCAAGTACGCGCACGAGCGCCAGGCGTTCGGCTCGGAGATCGGGCAGCACCAGCTCGTCAAGCAGATGATCGCCAAGATGTACGCCGGGATCGAGGCCGGTCGCCTGCTGGTCTTCAAGGCGGGGGCCAAGAAGAATCGCGGCGAGCGGAACACGCGTGAGACCGGCCTCGCCAAGTGGTTCTGCACCGACCATGCGGTTGCGTCCGCCCTGGACGCGATCCAGATCCACGGCGCGTACGGCTATTCGAACGAGTACCCCGTGGAGCGCTACCTGCGCAACAGCAAGGGCTCCGTCATCTACGAGGGCACGAGCCAGATCCACACCCTGATGCAGGCGGACTACCTGCTCGGCTACCGCAGGGACAAGCCGCTCCGCATGCCCCAGCTGCCGTTCGAAGGGGAGATGTAGCCGGCCGCAGGGTGCCGAACTGCTCTCACTGCCCGCGTACCACGGGCCTACACTCGACCTCGTGAGCCGAATCATCGAGCGCATCGCGGGGTTGGTTCTGCTCGTCATCGGCGTGCTGGTATTGGCCAGCGAGCCTCTTCTGGATTTCGTGCGAGGGCTCGGGGTCAGCGACGACGTTCTGCGATGGTGGCCGATCCTGTGCGTGGGCCTGTCGCTCTTCTTTCTGGTCCCCAGCCTGATGGGCGGGGCCAACCGTCGGCTGCGAGCCGGAATGGTGATTCCGGGAGCGCTCCTGGCCGGCGTCGGCAGCGCCCTCCTGTACACCAGCCTCGCGGACCGATGGAGCGCGTGGGCCTACCTGTGGACCGTCATCCCGTTCAGCTTCGGGCTCGGGATGTACGCGGCGGGGTGGATCGCCGATGCGCCCGCGTTCAAGTGGATCGGCTCAGGGATCGCGGTCGGTGGCGTCGTCGCCTACCTCGTCTTCGCGATCGCGTTCGGAGGCGAGGCGTTCCGGGTGATTGCCGCGATCGGGATCCTGGGGTTGGGCCTGGCGCTCTCGATCGGCGGCCTGGCGGATCGGCTCAGCAGGAAGTCGCCGATCGCGTAGCCCAGCCCCGGCGCAGGTAGCGGTCGAACCAGGCGAGGGTCCGCTCCATGCGGTCGATCCGTCGATCCGGGCGCCCGGAGCTCTTCATCTCGTGGTGCTCGTCCGGGTAGAGGATGAGCTCGACCTCGCGGCCGAGGACCTTGAGCGCCGTGAAGAGCTGCTCGTTGTCGGATGCGGGACAGACCCGGTCCTCCTCTGCCTGCAGCATCAGCAGCGGCGTGTGGATTCGCGACGCGTTCCGCAGCGGCGAGGAGTGCCAGAGGGCCTGCATGCCCTCGTCGGAGAGCGGGTCACCGAGGCCTGCGCGACGGTTGTAGTGCACCCCGAAATACGAGTTGGCCCAGGCGCTGGCCTGGTTGGCGACGCCGTTCTCGGCGACGGCCGCAGCGAACCGGTCCGTCACCCCGATCAGCCACTGGGTCAGGAAGCCGCCGTATGAGAGCCCCATCACGCCGAGCCGCTGCGGGTCGGCCAGACCGCGCGCCACGAGCCCATCGACGGCCGCCATGGCGTCCTCGGCATCGGCCTTGCCCCACGAGGCCGATAGCCCACGCACCCATGGGCCGCCGAAGGTCGCCGAGCCGCGGATATTCGGCATCAGGACGCGGTAGCCGGCGGCGCACAACGCGATGGCGTCGAGCGTACCGCCAGGGCTCCACGCCCCGGTCGGTCCGCCGTGGACGTGCAGGATCACGGGCAGTCGCCGGCGGCCGGCGCCGGTCGGCGACGCCAGCCAGGCATGTCAACTTCCTCCTGTTCCGGGTGCTGCCGGGGGACCCCGCCAAGGCTGGAACCAAGGATCCACGCCTGAATCCAGCA
>JACCWY010000172.1 GCA_013697395.1 Chloroflexota bacterium
AGCCCTCGGCGCCGAGCGGCCCAGCGACGAGGTAGGCGATGATCGCGGCCGCGATGAAGTTCAGCATGATCGTGGTGACGACTTCGTGGGCACCGGTGAACGCCTTGAGCATGCCGGGGATGAAGCCGTAAACCGCCCCGACCGCCGCACCGGCGAGGACCGCGGTGGCGATGGCGATGGGCGCCGGGAGGCCGGCCACCGACGCGCCGACGGCGGCGGCCCCGAGGGCGCCCATGAGGAACTGCCCCTGGGCGCCGATGTTGAACAGGCCTGCCTTGAAGCCGAGGCCGAGCGCCAACCCACCCAGGATGAGCGGTGCGGCCGCGACCATGGTGTCCACGATCGGGTTCACGCCTCCGAACGCTCCGAAGAAGAGCGATGAGTACGCGGTGAAGGGCAGGAGGAGGTCGAACTCGCGGCTGGTGAACAGCGTCGAGACGAGGATGAAAATCGAGCCGACCAGAAACGCGAGCAGAACCGCGGCGATCGGTACCGCGCTGACCTGGACGATCCGCGCCCACAGCGAGCGCGCCGGAGGCGGCGGGATGCTGGCCTGCGGCGCCGCCGCCACTGGTCCGGTCGGATCCAGCTCGAGCTCGCGCTGGATCCTGCCCTCGGCGTCGGTCACGACGCGACGTCCATCGTCTGCGGCGGCCGCTCGTCGCGTCCGCCCGTCGCCATGAGGAAGCCGACCTCCTCGCGATCCGCGGTGCGCCCGCCCCGCTCGGCCACGATCTGGCCGCGATACATCACGAGGACGCGATCCGAGAGCTCCATCACCTCGTCCAGCTCCGCCGAGACGAGGAGGACGGCCGCCCCCGCGTCGCGCTTCGCGATGGTCTGGCGGTGGATGAACTCGATGCTGCCGACGTCGAGCCCGCGGGTCGGCTGATCGAGGACGAGGACGCGGGTGTCGCCGCTGAACTCGCGCGCCACGACGACCTTCTGCTGATTTCCGCCCGACAGCGTTCCTGCGGGGATCTCGCGGGACGGGGTTCGAATGTCGAACTCCGCGATTCGCTCATCCGCCCAGCGGTCGACCGCGTCCTCGTCACGCACGAAGCCGCGCGCGAACGGCGGGCGGTTGTACTCGTTGAGAACCAGGTTGTCGTCGATCGGGAAGCTCAGGATGATCCCGTAGCGGTGGCGATCGCCCGGCACGAACGCCAGGCCGTTGTCCATCAGCGACCGCACACCGGCGCGCGTCAGGTCGCGACCGGCGAACGAGAACCGGCCGCCGGCCGCCTTCCGCAGCCCGGTGAGCGAGCCAACGAGCTCATCCTGGCCGTTGCCGGCGACCCCGGCGATGCCAACGATCTCACCGGCCCGAACGTTGAATGAGACGGAGCGCACGGCCTCGTGCCCGCGGTCGTCGTTCACGCGCAGCGCATCGACCTCGAGGACGACGTCACCCGGCTTCGACTCGCCGCGATCGACCGTCAGGCTGACGTCACGCCCGACCATGAGGGTGGCGAGGTCGTCCTCGTCGGTCTCGCCGGGCAGGCGGGTGCCGACGACCTTGCCACGGCGAATCACCGTGATGCGATCGGCGATCTCGAGGACCTCGTACAGCTTGTGGCTGATGAAGATGATCGAGTGGCCCTCGGCCTTGAGACGGCGCAGGACCTCGAAGATCTCCTTCGTCTCCTGTGGCGTGAGGACCGCGGTCGGCTCGTCCAGGATGAGGACTCGGGCTGAGCGGTACAGCGCCTTGAGGATCTCGACCCGCTGCTGCCAGCCGACCGAGAGGCTGCCGACCTTCACCTGCGGATTGATCTCGAAGCCGAAGCGGCGACCCAGCTTCTCGATCTCGTCATTGGCGGTTTTGCGGTCGAGGAAGACGGGGTCGCGCATCGGCTCCTCGCCGAGGAGGATGTTCTCCGCGACCGAGAGCACCGGCACGAGCATGAAGTGCTGGTGAACCATGTTGATCCCGCGCCGGATCGCGTCCGACGGTCCGGCAATCGTGGCCGGCTCGCCGTTGATCAGGATCTCGCCCTCGTCGGGCACGGCGAGGCCGTAGAGGATGTTCATGAGCGTCGACTTGCCGGCGCCGTTCTCGCCGAGCAGGGCGTGGATCTCGCCGGGGCGCACGTCGAGGTCGATGCCATCGTTGGCGACGACGCCGGGATAGCGCTTCGTGATGCCTCGCATCTCCAGGACGGGCGCGAGGGCTGCCGCTGTCATCGGTCTGCGCGGCCTCGTGAGCGAGGTGGTGAGCGGAGCATAGCCGGAGTGAACAGACGAGGCGGGCCCGACCACCCGGTCGGACCCGCCATCGTGGAAATCGCTCGAAGGTCAGCTACCGAAGCACGGCTGGGGACCTTCGCATGGATCGATGGAGCCGTCCGCCAACGCGTCGAAGGCCTCGTCGACGGCCTCCTGGACCGCGGGATCGAGCACTTCCTCGAAGTCGTGGAACGGCGAGACGCCCACGCCCGGCGGATCCGCCGCCGCATCGTGGAAGACGTTGCCGGGCTTGGCCGACTCGTCGGCGACACGCTCGATGGCGGCCTGGACCGACTCCTTCAACTTCTTCTCGGCGCTCGTGACGATGCACTCACCGAGATCGGGAAGGCTGATGTACTGGTCGACATCGACGCCGATGCCGTACACACCGGCATCGCACGCCGCTTCCAGCGTCCCCTGGCCGGTGAGGCCGGCGACCTGGAACAGGACGTCGGCATCCGCGCCGATCATCTGCTCGCCGATCGACTTGCCCGTGGCCGGGTCGTTGAAGGCCGTCGTGATGTCGGTGCTGGCGTACTCGATCAGGACCTCGATGTCCGGATTGACGCTCGCGGCCCCATTTGCATAGCCGGAGATGTAGTTGACAACAGGCGGAACGCTGTCGATGCCACCGACGGCACCGATGACACCGGTCTCGCTGATGTTGGCAGCGACGATGCCGGCCAGGTAGCCCGCCTGAGCCTCGTTGTAGAGCAG
>JACCWY010000174.1 GCA_013697395.1 Chloroflexota bacterium
CCCCAGGAGCGATCCGGCCAGCAGGACGAGCAGCACCGCCGCGCTCAGGCGCAGGGCGAGCCGGCCCCGGAACGAGCGGGGACGATTCAACGCTCGACCGGTGAGCGGAGACGGAACCCCCGCCCGCGAATCGTCTCAATGATCCGACCCCTACCGCCACTCTCCAGCTTCCTCCGCAGGTTCGCCAGGTGGACCTCGACAAGGCTCGTCCCGGGCTCGAAGTCGATTCCCCACACGCGATCCAGGAGCTCGCGGCGGCTCAGAATCTGATCCGGGGTTCGCATGAGCGCTTCGAGCAGCCGAAACTCCGTTGGCGTGAGATCGACCTCCTCTCCGGCCCGCTGTGCCTGGCGGCGCAACCGGTCCAGCTCGACGTCCTCGTAATGAAGGACGGCCTCTTCGCCGCTCGAGCCGCGCCGCGCCAGCGCGCGGATTCGCGCCAGCAGCTCTTCGAATTCGAAAGGCTTGGTGAGGTAGTCATCGGCGCCCAGGTCCAACCCGCGGACCACGTCCTCGCGCGCGTCCCGGGCCGTCAGCATGAGAATGGGAGTCCGGTCTCCCGTCGCTCGCAACTCGGAGGCGACTTCGAAGCCGCTTCTGTCGGGCAGGACGAGATCCAGGACGATGACGTCGTACTCCGACGCTGAGGCCATAGCCATGGCCTCGTCCCCGTCGCCGGCGGCATCGACCGCGTGGCCCTCTTCCCGCAATCCCCTTTCGAGAAATGCGACCACGCGCGGCTCGTCTTCGATCAGGAGGATCCGCATGCCAGGGTCGATTATACCTGTACCGCTCGGTGCCGCCGAACCCTGCATCGACGGAAAGGGTTAAGAGATCTTAGCGGTTCCTCGCCGGGGGGCACGGTAGCATGGAAGCATGCGGAGAAACATCCTAACGGTTGCATCGCTGGCGACCCTGTTCGGATTCATCGTTCCGGCGACCGCCGCCGCCCAGACCGACTATTACAACACCGACCTCGGTCGGCCGGTCGTCATCGAGGACGCTTACCCGACGGAGCGCTACGCGTTCGAGCTCCAGCTCGCGCCGGTTCGTCTGGAGCGTTCCGGCGGGGGAGTCTACACCTGGGGCATCGAGCCCGAGATCGCCTACGGAATCCTGCCCCGCACCCATGTGGAGGTCGGCGCGCCGCTCGCGTTCATCGACGCCGGAGGCGACGCGCAGGAGTTCGGTCTGGCGGGAATCGACCTTTCGGTGCTTCACAACCTGAACACCGAGACGGCGGGGCTCCCCGCGTTCGGGATCGCCGCCGGCGTGCTGCTCCCGGTCGGGGAATTCGCTCCCGACCGCGCCTACCCGTCGGCGAAGGCGATCGCCACCCGCACCTTCGGCTTCGCGCGCTTTCACGTCAACGGGCTGTACACGTTCGGCTCGGAACCCGATCGCGAGCTTGATCCCGGGGAAGAGGCCGTCGAGACCTCGCGGTGGCTCGCCGGGGTGGCCGTCGACAAGACGTTCCCCCTGCGCGCAATGCTCCTTATCGGGAATGTGTACGCACGTCAGCCGATCCTCGAGGACGAGGACTTGGAATGGAACGCGGGCGCCGGGCTCCGCTACCAGCTCAGTCCCCGGCTGGCGATCGACGGGGGGGCCGGCAGGCGCCTGACGGGTGAGGATCAGGCCTGGTTTCTTACGTTCGGGGCCGCGTACGCTTTCGCGATTCGCTCGCTGATCCCCGCGCCGCTCCGATGAGAAGCGATGCCGGATGGTTGCACGACAATACGAACCGGAGGATCTCATGAGAACGCACAGAAGATTGCGTCGCCGTTTCGCTCGCGTCCTGTGGGGCGGAGCGATTCTGGCGGCCGGGCTCGGTCTGTTTCCCGAGCCGGCCCGCGCGCAATGGGTCCAGGCTCACGAGCAGTTCTATCTGCCCGCCGAGCACAACTGGGAGTTCCGCAACACCTACCGGGTCGCGGACCGGCTTTTCAACGGGTTCGACTACGGACACGCGATTCTCTACGAGACGCTGTACACGGAACCGGACGCGCCCGTTTCCCGGTTAGAGGAGGAAGAGTACCGCTTCCTCACCACCGACCTGCTCGTCGACCCGCCTCACGTGCCGCTGGAGGAAGCCGCGATCGAGGTGGAGTATGCCAAGCTCGTGCCTGAGGCCAAGGGGATGTTCGAATGGGCGCACGTGTTACACCGGCAGACCTACGACGTCTGGGCCGATGAGTCGATGACGGAGGCCGAGAAGGACGCCAGGATCGAGGAGCTGATCGCCTACTACAAGTCACGACCGGATCTGGCATTCAGCTCGATTCCCAAGTCGATGGAGCTGATGGACGGCCAGTACTACTCCACCGCCTTCCGCAAGAAGTACCCGAAGTTCAACGGACTCATCTGGGCCTATCACTGGCTGCAGGTCGGACTTTACGAACCACTCGTGACCGGGGACAACTCGGACGATCGGCAGACCGGCGTGACGGCTACGGTCGCCCGGTTCTGGCAGATGCTGGAGAACGCCCCCGCCAACATGCCCCGGCTGATGCCGATGACGGCGGCGGTCGCCCCGACATTCGCGGCCCGCTACCCGGAGGCCGCGATCATCTTCGACAATCTGCACATGATGCACGACGTGGTGTCTGATATCCTCGTCTCGCCCGAAGTGCCCAGGGAC
>JACCWY010000558.1 GCA_013697395.1 Chloroflexota bacterium
CCCCGTCGCCGTGTCGCCGATCCGGCTCCTCGACCGGGCCGCGGGTGAGGCCGCCGCCGAGTCGGAACAGTCGGGAGCGCAGGCTCCGCGCCACGAAGTCCAGCAGCACGTACTCGTTCGCCAGGCGAAGCATCATGGCGGCCGCCTGGCCGCTGCCGCCGTCGGGTCCGATCGGCTCCCCGAACGGGTCCCGCGGCACCGCAAGCTCGTTCGCGGTGCGGACGATCATCGCCGCCCCGTGAAGATACTGGTGCTCGAGCGACGAGACCTGGAGGAGCTGGGCGCCGACCGGGGCCATCTCCTCGAGGAGCACGTGCAGGGGCAACGTGGCGGCTGGGTACCCGAAGAGGATCGCGCACCGCCCGCCCGGCTCGAGCTGGCGGACGAGCGCCCGCGCGTCGACCTCGGGGCCATGTCTTGGCGCATCCGGCCCGAGCACGCCAATCCAGAGCACGCCCTCGCCCGTGCCGGCGGCGTCGGAGGGTGACTCGCCCGGTGTCCGTCGCTCGTGGGCGATGCCCTCGGGAAGCTGGAAGTAGGGCGTCAGGTTGAGCGAGCCGGCATGCGATTCCACCACCCGCGTGACCCCCTCGAGCCACGGATGGAGGAAATCGTGGATCCGCATGCCGTCAGTGCGTTCTGCGGAACACGAGGAACCCCACCCGGTTGTCCCGAAAGCCGTACGGGACGAAGCTGGCGAGCGTCAATCCACGGCGCTCGAGCAGCCCGCCGTATGCCTGCCACGGACGGTGCACGATGTAGTCGCCGGCCTGCCGGCGCTCGTCCCGATACTCGTCGCTCAGCACCAGCTTGCCGCCGAGCCGGGTCAGCGACGCGAGGTTCTCCACGCTGGCGGCCCATTCCGCCTCGTCGACGACGTGGAAGAGCACGTCCACGGCGAAGACGACGTCGTACAGGAGCGGGCTTCGCCATCCGGCGAGGCTCGCGACCTCGTACCGGCCCCCGGCGTGCGAGCGCGCGACCTCGATCGCCGTCTCGCTCGAGTCGATCCCCTCCACGCAGAATCCGCAGGCCGCGAGCTCGGCCGTGATCCTGCCCTTACCGCAACCGGCGTCGAGAAGGAACATCGGCTCGTTGACGCAGTTCAGGTCGCCGATGATCTCCAGAAGCTTGCCGAGCCGAAGCCGGTAGAAGAACTCGTTCGTCGGCTCGTCGAGTCCGATGTGGCCCCCAGAGCGGAGCTCGCCGTGGGAGCGGTGACGGGCGTCCCAGTACTGGAGGACGGCCTCGTTCGACAGGAGGGCAGGCGGCGATGGGGCGATTTCGGCCGACCGCGCGCCGGTCACGTCAGCGTGGCGCTGCGCCAGGGGCGGCAAGGCCGCAACAGGGGTTCGATGGCTCGGGCACGGCCGTATGGTACCCGCGGGTTTCGGCAGCCGGAGGAGACCGAGGGTCCTGTCACGCTCGCTGGACCGCCGTTGGCGGGCTCACTACAGCTCGCTTCCGCAGGCGCGGCATCGGCGTGCCGCGGTCGGGATCTGATCGAGGCAGTAGGGGCAGGCACGCATGTCGATTCGCTCGGGTTCCGGCTCGGCAGGCACGAATGCCTTGCTGATCCGCCAGACGATGAAGGCGACGAGGACGAACGTGACGACCGCCATGATGAACTCGCCGTAGCGGATGGCGACGCTGCCGTCGGCGTTGAGCGGGATCACCCGCTCCGCGACGTCCCCGCCTCCCAACAGCAAGCCGATGGGGGGCATGATGATGTCCTCGACCAGCGACGTGACGACGGTCCCGAGCGCTACGCCGATGATCACGCCGATCGCAAGCGCCAGGGCGTTCGACTTCACCAGGAACGCACGGAACTCCGCGATCATCGTCGTCCTCCCTGCCTGATCGTGCGCGCCAGGGCGGCGATGATACGCTCCCCGTCCGCCCGATCCGTCGCCCCAGCTTCCCCGATGCATGAGGATCCAAGCCCGATGGACCCGGCTTTCCGCGACGCCATGACCGCGGGCTACACGCTCGATGAGCCGTCGGTCGTGCTCGGCAGCGCGCTCCACGGCGGCGAGCTCCTCAACGATCCGCGGGTGACGCTGCCGCTCTCGATGGCGACGAGGCACGGGCTCATTGCCGGCGCGACCGGCACCGGCAAGACAAAGACCCTCCAGTTGATCGCCGGACAGCTGTCGAAGGCTGGCGTGCCGGTGTTCATCAGCGACATCAAGGGCGACGTGACCGGGATCGCCGCGCCGGGTGACGAGACCAACGCGAAGGTGATCGAGCGGGCGGAGTCGATGGGCTGGCGGTTCCAGCCCGCGGGCCATCCGACGGAGTTCCTGTCGCTGTCCGGAACGCTCGGCGCGCAGGTTCGGGCGACCGTGTCGTCGTTCGGGCCGCTGCTGCTCGGCAAGGTCATGGACCTCAACGAGACGCAGACCTCGATCCTCGCGCTCGTCTTCAAGTACTGCGACGACAACGCGCTGCCGCTGCTCGACCTCGACGACCTCGGGACGACGCTGAAGTTCCTCTCGTCCGACGCGGGCAAGCCGATCCTCGAGGAATACGGCGGGATGTCGAAGGCGTCGGTCGGCGTGCTGCTCCGCGCAATCGTCGTGCTCCAGCAGGAAGGCGCCGACATCTTCTTCGGCGAGCCCGAGTTCGACGTCCTCGACCTGCTGCGCATGACTCCCGACGGCGCCGGCATCGTGTCGGTCCTCGAGCTGCGCGACGTCATGGACAAGCCGCGCCTCTTCTCGACGTTCATGTTGTGGATGCTTGCCCAGCTGTACGAGACGTTACCGGAGGCGGGCGACCTCCCCAAGCCCAAGCTGTGCTTCTTCTTCGACGAGGCCCACCTGCTGTTCGACGACGCGTCGGAGGCGCTGATGGACCAGGTGGAGCGGACGGCCCGACTAATACGCTCCAAGGGCGTCGGCGTCTACTTCGTCACCCAGGCGCCGACGGACGTCCCCTCGTCGGTGCTCGCACAGCTCGGCAACCGCGTCCAGCACGCGCTCCGGGCGTTCACCCCCGAGGACGCCGACAACCTGCGCAAGGCCGCGCGGACGTTCCCGATGACCGACTTCTACGACGTCGAGGAGACGATGACCTCGCTGGGCATCGGCGAGGCGCTCGTGACCGTGCTGTCGCCGCGCGGCGTGCCGTCGCCGCTGGCCGCGGTCAGGATCCTGCCGCCCGATTCGCTCATGGCGCCGATCGCCGAGGCCGATTTCCTCGCCCGTGTTGCGGCCTCACCGATGACATTCAAGTACGCGACCGCGATCGACCGCCAGAGCGCCCACGAGATCATCCAGGGCCGGCTCGCCACGGCTCGCCAGCTCGCGGTGGAGGAGTCGATCCGGAGCGACGTCTCGCCCACCACGGCCGAGGGCTTGAACAC
>JACCWY010000014.1 GCA_013697395.1 Chloroflexota bacterium
CGCGAGGGCGGCATCCACGGCCTGGGCGCGTACCTCGACCTGTCAGGCAACGGGCGCACCGGCCGATGAGCGTCGTCTCGATCCCTGGCGTCGCGGCCGCCACCGCGGAGGCCTGGCGGCCGATCGACCTCGTCACCGCCAACGACACGATCGTGCGGCTGGCGCGCCTCGACGGCGCGTTCGACTGGCATACCCACGACGAGGACGAGCTCTTCCTGTGCTGGGAGGGCCAGTTCCGCATCGAGATGGCCGGGGCCGATCCTGTTGAGCTCGGAGCGGGCGACCTGTACGTCGTGCCGGCCCGCGTCGAGCACCGGCCGGTCGCCGACGAGCCGGCCGTCACGCTGCTGATCGAGCGGCCGGAGACGGAGCAGCGCGGCTGATGGCGACCCGCAGGGCGGCGACGTCCACTCGGCGGCGTGGCGGCGGCGCGTCCATCGTGGGCCGGGCCAGCCGCCAGCCACTGGCGACTGTGAACGGGGCGGTGGCCAGGGGCGATCGCATCGGCGTGCGCAAGACGTACAAGCTGTACATCGGCGGGGCGTTTCCGCGCACCGAGTCAGGGCGTGCCTACGAGGTCTTCGGCGCGAAGGGGCAGCTGCTCGCGAATGCGTGCCGCGGGACGCGCAAGGACATCCGGGACGCGGTTCGGGCGGCGCGTTCCGCGCAACCTGGCTGGGCGGCGAAGACTGCCTACAACCGCAGCCAGATCCTGTACCGCATCGCCGAGCTGATGGAGGGGCGGCGCGATCAGTTCATCGCCGAGGTGACGCTCAGCGAGGGCGTGACGCGGGCCCGTGCGACCCGCGGCGTGGATGCCGCCATCGATCGATGGGTGTGGTACGCGGGCTGGGCGGACAAGTACCCGCAGCTGATCGGGACGGTGAACCCGGTCGCCGGCAGCTACTTCAACTTCAGCGTGCCGGAGCCGACGGGCGTGGTCGGGATCATCGCGCCCGAGGGCTCGAGCCTGATCGGCCTGGTGAGCCGGTTGGCACCGGTGATCGTGAGCGGCAACGCCGCGGTCGTGATCTCCTCCGAGACGCGCCCCCTGCCTGCCGTGACGCTGACCGAGGTGCTCGCGACGTCGGACGTGCCCGGTGGGGTCGTCAACCTGATCACGGGACTGCGCCGCGAGCTGGTCGGGCACCTGGCCGGGCACATGGACGTCAACGCGCTTGATGCGTTCGGCGCGGCCCCGGCCGAGGCGGCAGGCCTCGAGGAGCTGGCGGTCGAGAACGTGAAGCGCTTCGTCCGCCCGCCGGCCGACGGCCTCGATCGGTACGACTGGCTGGATGACGCCGCGCAGTCGCCATACCTCATCGGCGAGTACGTCGAGGTCAAGACCGTCTGGCATCCGATCGGAGCCTAGCGCTCGAAGCGGGGCGTCCGCCCTAGAATGGCCGCCAATGCCTCGGCCACGTGCCGCGTCGCGCAGCGGCGACGCGGTGATCAGCAACGCCGAGCTGGCGCGGATCTTCAACGAGATCGGCGACATGCTCGAGATCATGGGGGAAGTCGTCTACAAGGCGGTCGCCTACCGGCGCGTCGCCGACGCGGTCGAACGGTACCCCGACGACGTCGCTGCGCTCTTCCGCCGCGGTGAGCCGCCCAAGCTCCCCGGCGCCGGCGCCGCCCTCACCGCCAAGCTGGCCGAGCTGGCCGAGACCGGGCGCCTGGCCTACCACGAGAAGCTGCGCGCGCAGGTGCCCGATGGGGTGCTCGAGCTGCTGCGGGTGCCGGGCGTCGGCCCGCGGACCGCCCGGACCCTCCACGAGACGCTTGGCATCGACTCCCTCGACGCCCTGCGGTCGGCCGCCGAGACCGGGGGGCTGAGGCACGTCAAGGGCCTGTCTGAGCGGACGGAGCAGAACATCCTGGAGGGCATCACCCGCATCTCGCAACGCACCACGAGGCTCCTCATCCACGACGCCGATGCGCTGATCGCAGACCTGGTCGGCCGGCTGCGGGAGGTGCGCGGCGTGCACCGGATCGAGCCCGCCGGCTCGCTGCGCCGCCGCCGCCCCACCATCGGCGACCTCGACCTCCTCGCGGCGGTCGACGATCCGGCCGCCGTGATCGCCGCCCTCGACGATCTGCCCGAGGTCGAGCGCGTCCTCTCGGCCGGGACGGACAAGTCGAGCATCGTCCTGCGTGACGGCCCTCAGGTCGACCTGATGGTCTGCACGCCGGCGGCCTGGGGAACACACCTCGTCCACTTCACGGGCAACGCCGACCACAACATCGCGCTGCGCGGCATGGCGCTCGATCGGGGCTGGTCCCTGTCGGAGAAGGGATTCAAGGTCATCGACGACGGGTCGCTCCTCCTGGACGCCGAGGAGGCCGATGTCTACGAGCGGCTCGGCCTGCCCTGGATCGCCCCCGAGCTGCGAAGGGGTGACGGCGAGGTCGAGGCCGCGCTGGCCGGGAAGCTGCCCGCGCTCGTCACGCGCGACGACGTTCGTGGCGACACGCACACCCACTCGGACTGGACCGATGGCGTCGACACGATCGAGGTGATGGCCCGCGCCGCGCGTGACCTGGGCCACGAGTACATCGTCCTGACGGACCATTCGCCTTCCCTCGGCACCACTCGAGGCCTGACCCCGGATCGCGTCGATCAGCAGGGCGCCGAGATCGCTCGTCTCAATGCCGAGCTGGCTCCGTTCCGGATCCTCCACGGCACCGAGCTGGAGATCCGTGCGGACGCCTCCCTCGACTATCCGGACGAGATGCTCGCCCGGTTCGACGTCGTGATCGCCAGCATCCATACCGGGCGCAACCAGTCTCCCGAGCAGCTCACCCGCAGGGCACTGGCCGCGATCGAGCACCCGCACGTCGACGTGCTGGCCCACCCGTCGGGACGGATCGTCAACACGCGTGACCCGCTTCCGCTCGACTGGCCGCGCCTGTTCGAGGCGGCCGCGCGCACCGGCACCGCCCTCGAGATCAACGGCAGCCCGCGCCTGGACCTCGACGACTCGCTGGCGCGGGCCGCCGGTCGTGCCGGCGCGCGGCTGACGGTGGCGTCGGACGCTCACCGCACCGAGGAGCTGACGCAGCAGCACTACGCAGTCGACCTGGCTCGCCGTGCATGGCTCGAGCCGGACCAGGTGCTGGCCACCCGGACCGCTGATGAGCTGCTCGAGCTGCTGGCGTGATCAGCCGCATCTTCGGCGACCGGCGCCGGATCCGGCTGCTGCGGCGCATCGATCGGCCGGCCGCCATCCTGCTCGCCGCCGCGCAGGCCGTCGTCGCGGCCGCAGGATGGTTCGCCGCGCCGCTCTGGCTTGCCGTGGCCATCGCGGGCCAGCTGCTGCTCGGTGGGATCGTGGCCGTCCGGGTCATCGGGCCGATGAGGTCCGACCTCGGGATTGCCCGATACGCCATCCCGGCGGCGGCCGGGATCGCCGCCACCCTCTTCGGCCGCCTGATCCCCGGCGGCCAAAGCCTGCTGTTCGTGCCGTTCCTCGCCGTCGTGCTGTGGGCCGTCACCTACCTGGAGCTGCGCATGGAGCGCGGCACGGGCGGCGGAACGATCGGGCGCCTGTTGCTGACGGCCATCCTGTTCGCCGGCACGGACGGCTTGCTCGTCCTGTTCGGTGCGCGGTCGTGGCCCACGCCGCTCGTCCTCGTGGCCGGCCTGACGCTCCCGCTGGCGCTGCGCTCGTCGGAGGGGCGCGGCACGATGGGAGTCGAGGGCTTCGGCCAGGCGTTGCTCCACGTCCTCGTGGTGGTGCAGGTCGGCGCCGGCGCAATCCTGCTCAACATCCCGTGGCCCGTGATGGCCGCGCTGATGGGGCTCGCGTTCTACACGTGGAGCGTCGCGGCGGAGACGCTGGGCGGCACGGCTTCCGGCCGCAGCGTGGCCATCGAATTCGGATCGCTCGTCCTCTTCGGCCTCGTCGTCGGCCTGATCCTCCATCGGCCCTGAGCGGCCCTCAGGGTGTCGCGTTGACACCCCTGTGGCCCGGTGGTACAAGGGGGCGCTTTCGGCCGGCATCGGGCCGCCGGACTCCCCGCAATGGAGACGCTTGCATCGCTCATGGCGCTTGGAGAGGCTGACACGACGACCCGACAACGACGCCAGCTCGCCGAAGCTGCGATTGCGCACGCCACGCGCGGCGAATGGGAGGACGCGGTGACGGCCAACCGCGAGCTCCTCGAGCTGGGACCGGACATCGACGCCAACAACCGCCTCGGCAAGGCGCTGGCGGAGCTGGGACGTCACGCAGAGGCGCTGGAGGCGTACGAGCAGGCCCTCGAGCGCGACGCCACCAACCGCATCGCGCAGCGCAACATCGAGCGCCTTCGCGTCCTCATGGCGGCAAAGCGACCTGCCGCCAACGGGAAGCGACGCCCGGAAAAGGCGCCCGCCACGCTCTTCATCGAAGAGATGGGCAAAACGGGTCGCGCGCGTCTCATCAATCTCGCCGCGCCAAGCGTCCTGGCGCCGCTCTCGGCGGGCGACGCCATCACGCTGGAGGTCGACGGCGACGACCTGGTGGCCAAGGTCGGCAAGGCCTCCATCGGCAGCGTCGAGCCGCGCATCGCGGCCCGCCTGCTCAAGCTCATCGCCGGCGGCAACCGGTACGACGCGGCGATCACCACGATTCACGAGGCCGGCGGGGAGCTCCAGATCATGATCCGCGAGGTCTTCACCCACCCCGCGAACTTCGGCAAGGTCTCCTTCCCGACCCAGGGTGCGAGCGGGCCCGGCATCAGACCGTACATCAAGGGCAGCGCACTTCGCTACGATGACGAGGACGAGGTCGAAGAGGCCGACGAGGACTCCGAGGAGGTCGAGGAGCTCGACACGACCCTCCCCGAGTACTCCAGCGAGCCCGAGCTCGAAGAGGAGCTGGTAGAAGAGCCATAGCGAACCGATGAGCGAGGCGGAACAGGCAGGAATCGACCACGTCATCCTGCCGCGACGCCTCCCCGGACTCGCCCTCCTCGAACGCCATCATCTGCCGCCGGCCGACAACCAGATCGACGCCGTCCTCGCGGCGTTCGCCACGCCGGGCGACACCGTCCTCGATCCGTGGGCCGGCACCGGCTGGACCGCTCGGCGCACGATCGCGGCCGGGATGCGTGCTGTGGCGGCCGACCCGAGCCCGTTCGCCCAGATGGCGGCGATCGCCATCCTGACCGCTCCCGGTCCCGCCGTGCTGGACGCCGCGTTCGCGCAGCTCGCCGGTTCGCGGCGCGTTGACGTTCCGCTGCGGCAGCACATCGAGGAGCTGTACGCGACGCGCTGCGCCGCCTGCCGCCGGCCGGTCGTGGCAGAGCAGTTCGTGTGGCCACGTGATGGCGATGCGCCCGGTCGCAAGATCTACCGCTGCGAAGCGTGCGACCTCTCGCGTGGCGGCCCGGAGGAGCGCTCGGCCCCGGTCGACGAGGTCGACCTCGCCAAGCTCGGCATCGAGCGCGCTGTCGATGGGACCGCCGACCCCGAGCCGGTCACGACGGTGACGCCGGACGAACCGGGGCTGACTGGCGACGGGGACGAGCTCGACCTGTCGATCGGGGAGGCCGGCGGACCGCCCCCCGCCCCGCGCGCCGTTGACCCGCCGAGCCCGGCCGACGACGGGCCACGCTTCGCATCGACCGTGCGGCCCGATCCGATCCCGATTGCCGCCGCGGAGGGCGCGCGCCATTCGCCCCACTACCTCGAGCTGCGGGCGCGCTTCCCGGTGCTCGACGACCGGGAGGAGCTCGTCGACGAGCTGCTCGAGCTGTACACCCCGCGCAACCTCTACGCCCTCCATGCCATCGGGACGAAGATCGACACCGAGCTGCGCGACACGGCCGCCGCGTCCGTCATGAAGCTCGCACTGGCCGCCTGCCTCCTGCCCGCCAGCCGCCTCAACGGGTACCCCGGCCGCGTCGCCTCGCTGCGCATCAGCGCCGGGCATGTCCGCCAGCCCGCGAGCCGTCACCAGCGCGAGGTGAACGTGTGGCGGACGTTTGCCGACGCCTACGACGAGGTGCGGGCAGCCATCGCCGGGCTCGGCGAGCGGCAGGAGGCTCGCTTCGCGGCCGACTTCGGCGAGCTGGGCGGGATAACCTCCGCGAACGTGCTGTGGCTCCGGGCGCGGGCGTCGGTCGTCGGCCAGTATCTTCCCGCCGACGGTGTGGATCTCGTCCTCACCGCGCCGGCGCCGAGCCCGACCATCGAGGAGCTCGGGTTCGAGTACCTGGCGACGAGCTGGCTGCTGGGGCGGGAGGCGGCCGAGACGCTCCGCCTCGAGCCGATCTTCGGCGGCAGCGGCCATCCCGAGGGCGCCGAGACCACCACGCTCCGCCACGGCATGGCATCCGCGGCAGGTGCGCTCAAGCCGGGTGGCTCGTGCGTCGTCCTGCTCGAGCGCGGCGATCCCGAGCGCATGCTCGCCGTCGCGCTGGCCGGGGCGTCGGCCGGGCTCGACCTGGTGAGCGTCGTGCATCGCGAGTCCGAGCGCGCGGGGGATGGAATCGCCCTGCACCTTCGGAGGCGGTCGGCGGAGGATCGGCTGCGTCACGCCGTGACACCGAGCCCGATGCGACTGGGTGCCGATTCCGGGCACCTGACCTATCCGGAGCTGGCCGGCGCAATCGAGCGCGCGGTGACCGGTCTCCTGCGGGACCGTGGCGAGCCGGCCGGCCTGACGCGGGTCGTGGCGTCCGTCGTCTCGGACCTGGCGTCGTCCGGGCTGCTGACGCGGATCGTGGCGGGCCGGGGTGAGCAAGGCGGGGAGCCGTTCGAACGTGTCGACGCGAGCGGCCCGCAGATGATCGCCGGCCTCATCCGCGAGGAGCTGTGGCGCGAGGATCACCCGAGCCTGGTCCGTATCGGCGACGAAGCCCGGCCGATGTGGTGGCTCCGGCAGCCCGAGCTTGCCGAGCAACCGCTCGCCGACCGGGTCGAGTGGGCGACCTGGTCGATTCTCTCCACGGCCGGCGGGATCGACGAGGCCGGCTTCTTCGACCGCATCTATCGGCTCTTCCCCGGCCTGCAGGCCCCCGACGAGGAGCTCGTCCGCGCCTGCCTTGCGGCCTACCAGTCCCCGGGCGAGCGCGGCTCGCTCGCGACCGAGGACGAGCTCACGCGCCGCACCGCCGATCACGCTCGCGTCATCGCCACGATCGTCGACTACGGGCATCGACTCGGGCTGCGCACGTGGGTCGCGGCCCGCGAGCACGATCGAGTCGTCGATGGTCGCATCCTGCTCGACCGGCTGGCCGAGGACGAGCGGCGCGTGTACCTGCCACTCGTGATTCGCGCGCCGGCCGAGGCGCTGGGCCAGGTGGACGTCATCTGGTACGTGCGCGGCCGCCTGGCGTTCCTGTTCGAGGTCGACTGGACCGCGATGGCCGGCGAGGCGGTGCTGCGGCGAGGCCGGGTGATCCCGCTCGGAAAGGACCAGGCCCGCTTCCTGGTGATTCCAGCGGAACGAGGCGAGCTGCTGCGCCTGAAGCTCGAGCGCTCGCCGTGGCTCCGTGACGAGCTCGACCGCCAGAACTGGCACGTCCTAAAGTGGCAGCACCTCGATACGCTGGTGGCCAGGGAGGGGGCGAGGATCCAGTGGCTCGAGCCGGTCCTGGGCCTTGACCCGCTCATCGAGCGCGGTGGTGAGCAGCTCACGATGTTCGGTGAGTGACTGGCTTGCTCGTCCGGTGAGCGAGGCGGTAGACTCGCGGCC
>JACCWY010000024.1 GCA_013697395.1 Chloroflexota bacterium
GGCTCGACGGCCGCGACGCACACCGTCATCCTGGTCATGGCCCTACCGCCCGACATCAACGACGGACTTGCGGCGGTTCGCGAGCAGCTGTACCGCGAGTGTCGGACCAAGGACGAGGCGACGGCGATGATCGAAGCCGTCCTTCGCGAGGCCCGCATGGAGGGCTGGCGGATCGAGACCGGTAGCCTCAGACGTCCCAGTCGATCGGGCTGAGGAGATCGAGCGCCACGTGGAGCGCGGCTGCTGGGTCTACTCGGCGACGGGATGGACGGCGGATGGGACGCGTCTGTTCTGGATCGCTGGCAGCTGACCGGGTTCGCCTACCCCAACTCGGTCCGGAGGACCTGAGCGAGGCCGGCAAGCTGATCAGCAAGGCGAGCGCCTCGGTCGAAGTCGAGGTGCCATCGGTCGCTCGGAAACCCCCAGTAGCGGACGTCGGTGATTCGCCAGTCGGGCCCCGCTTCGAGGTCAACGACGAGATCCACGCAGCCGCCATCTGGGCTGTCGATCTCACCCCGGCAGAAAATCACCTGACCACGGTCCCCGACACCACCGACTTGCCCGGGCGCGAATCCGAGCGGGGCCAAGACCGGATCGAGAGTGTCCGTAACGAGGATCTCTGTACCCCGGTCAGGACCACCACGTCCTGTAACCAAGCCAGGACGTCCGTGTCCCGGCCGCGATGGAATGCGAGACCACGCCATGTCAGGTGGATGCTACCCCGTCGATCGGATTCTCCTAGACGACGGAGAGGATCGTCGGCGCATCTATGTAGTACCCGACCCCACGTTTGGGAGTCAGTGGCGCCTCAGGGCTTGAAACCCAGCCAGCGTTTGGAGAGTCTGCCCACTAATCACGTAAGGACAGCCGCGACCGACCAGCTTGGCTTCCAACCGACCAAGGGCTTGGTGGGCGACACTGGACTCGAACCAGTGACCTCTTGCATGTCAAGCAAGTGCTCTAACCAGCTGAGCTAGCCGCCCACGCCATTTCGTGCTCAGATTGGACACATGCCTGTTCGACAACGTGTTCTGCTGAGCAGGTCGTCGATCCTACCAGAAACTGGTCGCTGAGCACGAATCCAGGACCCACAGCGCTCAAGAGCATACCAAGCCACATAGCTGTACGAGTTCGAGTCCGAGGTCTGCGGTCCCCGTGCTCAGGTCGACAAGCCCGACCCCCGGTCCCCGCCCGCCCGCTCGTTCGTCCGGCACACTGATCGGACACATGCCTTTCGGCAAGGTGCCTTCCAGAACGGTCGGCTGAGCGTGGACCCCAGTCCTTGACAACGTAACTGCACGATGCGGCCAACGATGCAAGTGCCCGCTGCCCCAACGCCCGGCGCCCGACCTTGGACGACCGCCGTTGCTGGCTTGCCAACGTCGAGGCGCTACCAAACTGCGCTACCCTGCATAGCCAGCTGCGGGCCCGATCGCGTCGGTCCCTCAAGTCACCTGAACGACGACGACATAGCCACCGAAGTGGCCGATCCCCTCCACCTGCAATCCGTAGCAGCCCGGCGCGGGAATGTTCATCAACGACCGCCAAGCCCGATAGTCCGGTCCGATGCTCTCGGCCTCCGTCGACGACCCAGTGGTCAGATACAGCTCCTCGGTCACGACGCCGTCCGCGGATCGAAACTCGACTGACGCACCGGTATCCAGGTTTGCGCCTCGCACCAGGATGGGGAGGCGATGGGTGGGTACGCGGAGCCAGATGAGTTCGAGATACCGGTCACCGTCGATCTCGACAGCGTCGTTCCACTGGCTGTCCGACTCCAGGCCGGCCGCGAAGAGCGGATCGCCGCCAAGGGCCATGACGCGGGTGCCCTGAACTCGTTCAGGTTCAGACACGGGGCAGGCACTGTCGGTATCGATGCCGTCAAGGATGGATGTGCGAGCGCGTAGTTCGGCCAATACCGGGTCGTCAACCGATCCTCCCCCCGACGGCGCAACCGACGATGCAGGCATCGACGCCGCTGGCTGGCTGGACGGGAGGGACGATGGGGGCTCAGGCGACACGATGCCGGTCCCGCATGACGCAGTAAACATCGCGAGAAGCGCCGCCGTCAGCGCGCGAGAGGCTCTCATCGTCAGGATCCTCAAAGCTCTTCGCCTCGATGCCCGCCACGACCGCCACGACGCTAGTCCGGTCCGATGCCCTGTGGCAGGAGTGGCCCGTGCGCATTCGTTGAGCCCGCGAGCACGGCAGGCGCCGCCTGCGCCAACCTGCACTACGGCAGCGTGGGGCCCTTCTGGAACAGGTCCGGCAGTCCGGGAAACGGGCCCGCGACACTCTTGTCTACCGCCACCGGCGATGGATCTCCGAGATCGTAGCCACGGTCGATCAGCCACGCCCGAGCCTGACCCCGTTCGCAGCCAGCGGGGAACCGATGGAACTCCGACCAGGGGCCTGCCCGCCAGGTCGTTTCGCCTCGCGAATACGAGGAGATCACGGATCGACGCAACAGAGCGCCGTCGCTCCTCAGAAGGAATTCCCCGGCGCTGAAGCCCCCACCGATCCATTCCGGCAGGTTGTCGAGCAGGAATCTCCAGCGGTGGACCGGCTCCACTCCGACGGGAAAGACACCGGTTGCATCCATCCGGCCCTGCCTGGCTCCTTCCCTCTCGCTGGGCTCAACGACATCGCTGATCTGGGATCATCTTACGGGAGCAGGGACGCGGCGGGACCGACGACGCAGCCCGCGCTCGGATATCCGTTCTTCTGGGTCAGGACTTCCCTTCGCTCTTACGTTGCCGATCGCCCCATTCTCGGCGTAAGCATCTGCCTTGTCCTGTACGGCCTCTCGCCGCGTGCCGAGGCTAATCGTCTTTGCCCAGCAGCTTGCGCAACTCTTCGGGGGTTACCGGTCGCATGCTCTTCAGCGACGGAGGGAGGTCGCTTCCAATCCAGACACCTGTTTCACGCCATTGTCGCTCCTTCTCCTCATCGAGCGAGCAGACCGCACATAACGTCCGCGTCATCGGCGGTGTGGCGAATGTCACGGCTACGGTGCCGGACTTTGGACCTTCAAACTGAACGGCTTTGCCGCAGCGATCGCACGTGGGAGCCTGCGACACCTTCGGGATAGGCGGCACAGATCCTGAACGGGTAGGCTGCCCGCTTCGCCCAAGCAGCTTGTTCAGGAACCGCACTGTCCACCCCTGTTCTACCTGGAGGTCCGGATCGGTTGTGTGGCTGGGAGGGCGACCGGGAAGCGGATACCTTGTGAATTATCGACGAAGCCCGCTGTCTGTCACCGCCGAGACGAGCCAAGCATAGTAGGAGAGCCATGACAACTGTTGGCCTGAAGCGCGTCCGGTGCATCGTATGTGGGTGGCGCGGCGAGAAGAGCGTGATCCTGTCGACGAGCAGCTTCGGGCCGCCCGGTCTCGACCTTCGACCACCTCCACCCCACGGTTCGAGTGTGGACCTGTGGGTCATGGACTGTCCGCAGTGCGGCTATTGCGCGCCGGACATCAGTGAGCCAATTGACATCGGCGATCCGTCCGGGTCTGCGGGCGGCACGCTCGATGACGCAGTCGATCGCCGCGACGCCTGGAGACGGGTTGTCAGGAAGCTGATGTCCGACGATCGGTATCGTTCCCCGTTCGGTATCAAGGATGCCGTACCCCAGGAGGCAATGACCCATCTCAGATGCGGGGTATTGGAGCTTGCCGGCGGTCGCTCGGCGGACGCTGGCCACAGCGCACTGCGCGCGGCATGGATATGCGACGACAACGCGGCCTCCTCTGCCGGCGATGATCCCCGCGATGTTGCCGCGCAATGCCGCCGCGCCGCCCTTGGCCTGTTCCAACAGGCTCGCGAAGCTCATCAGCCGTTTGCAACTGATCGCATCCACGAGGAGCTGCTGCTCATCGACCTGTTGCGCCGGACAGGCGACTTCGTGGTAGCCGCCGAGCGGCTCTCCGACTTGCCGAGGGACATCCACGACGAGGAACGTGCGATCGCCGTTCGCCAACAGGGCTGGGTTGCCCTCCAGGACCGAGCCGCGCACCATGCACAGGAGCGCCCCCCGGAGGCATCCGTCCGCTAGTCGGCCGGCCGGCTCGACCCTGGTATCTTCGTCCACCCTGTGAGCCGCGTCTGCGCAGTTGGCGCCTGGAATGGCCGGCCGTCGAGGAGTTCAGACGGTCGACTCGACGAGGTAGACGCGGCGCGCCTCCGACAGGCCACTTGAGGTTGTGAGGGCCGCGGTCGAGGAAGCCGATTGACGAGTCGGCGAGGAGCTCGCGGGTGGCCCACAAGGCGTACACCTCGCCGGCGCCGGCGAGGTCCATGATCCGCGCCGCAATGTGCACGGTCAGTCCCCGGACGTTGCCGCCCTCCAGCTCGAGCTCGCCGGTGTGCACGGCAGCGCGGGCCTCGACTCCGATGCCCGCCAGCGCCTGCGCGATGGCCTGCGCCGCACGAATTGCGCGCTCGACGCCATCGAAGACGGCCACGAAACCGTCACCGGTCGTGGCGACCTCTCGGCCTCGAAAGCGGTCGAGGTGGTCCCGCACGACCTGATCGTGTCGCGTGAGGAGATCGCGCCAGCGCCCATCGCCGATCTCGAGGGCTCGGGCCGTGGAATCGGCGATGTCGGTCATGAGGACGGTGGCCACAACGCGGTCGAATCCGCCACCCTCGGACCGCGCGAACGCGGTGCTCGGGGACCAGTCGATCGTCACCCACGGCTCGTCGCCGATGACCCACGAGTCGTGACCGGGCGGTACTTCGTAGAACTGTCCGGCCTTAATCGTCAGCTCGGACCCCTCGCGCATCTGGACGCGGCACGTCCCGGACACGCACACGCCGATATGGTGAAACTCGCACAGCTCAGTGCGAGCGATCGGCTTGATCGACTCGCTCCAGCGCCAGCCCGGCTGCAGGATCGACCGCCCGATGCGAATCTCGCCCAGGTCGTACGTCTCGAGACGGCCGAGCGGGACCTCGCGCACGTCGTCGGCGTCACCGAATCTCCGGTTCTGAAGCTTCATGCGACGGCAACGATAGCCGCTCGATCTCGCCGCACGTGTTGAAGCTCACCACGCCACTCCGTGACGACGGCCGATGCTCGCTTCCGCCTTCGCTCAGGCCCTACCCCGCGGCGGGCTGCCGAACCGATCGCAGGCCCGCAGGTTCGGGACGCAGACGCAGGCCACGAAGCAGCTGCGCGTTGAGCGCCACGACGATCGTCGAGATGCTCATGGCCAGCGCCCCGACGCTCATCGGCAGGATGATGCCCCACGGCGCGAACAGGCCGGCGGCGACGGGGATGGCGACCGCGTTGTAGCCGGTGGCCCACACCAGGTTCTGGTTCATCTTGCGGTAGCTCGCCCGCGACAGCTCGATGGCGCCCGCCACGTCGCGCGGGTCGTCCCGCACGAGGACGATCCCGGCTGACTCGACGGCGACGTCGGTGCCTGCGCCGATGGCGATGCCGACGTCGGCCTGTGCCAGCGCCGGCGCGTCGTTCACGCCGTCGCCGACCATCGCGACCCTGACGCCTCCGGCCTGGAAGCGCCTGACGGCATCGGCCTTGTCGGCCGGAAGCACCTGCGCCGCGACCTCGTCGATGCCGATGCGCCTCGCGACCGAGTCCGCCACCGATTGCGCATCGCCCGTGATCATCGCTACTCGCAGCCCCATCTCGTGGAGCTGCTTCACTGCCTCGACCGACTCGGGGCGGATTTCGTCCTCGACCGCCACCGCGCCGAGCACGCGGCCGTCGGCGACTGCGTGGAGCACCGTCCGTCCCTCGGCTGCCCAGCCATCGGTCACCGCCGTGAGCTCCGGTGGCGCCTCGACCGAAAGATCGGCGAGCAGCCGAGGGCCACCGACGTGGACCTCGCGGCCGTCGACGATCGCCTTCGCGCCACGACCGGCTAGCGCCTCGAAGCTGGTGGCCCTGCGCGGCGTGAAGCCTCGCTCCTGGGCCCCGCGGACGATGGCACGAGCGAGTGGGTGCTCGGAGTCGGACTCCACCGCGGCGGCAATGGCCAGGAGCTCGGCCTCCTCCACCCCCGTCGCGG
>JACCWY010000025.1 GCA_013697395.1 Chloroflexota bacterium
GGTTTGCACACGACGTGGTCATCGTGTTCATGGGGCTAGCATGTGCGCGATGGCCACCCTAACGGGGTCCGGCGCCCCCCTTCGAGCCGGATCACTTTTCCCTCGTGATCTGATCGCTTGACGGCCGAAACCGACCTCCGCCTGGGCGATCGTCGTCGAAGGCCACCTCGAGACGGTCGAGGTTGTGCGAAGATCGCATCAATCAGGTGCTCCTCTATCGGGTCGATGGGCTGTAAGCCGCCGGCCATCGCCAACGACCGGCTCCGCAGGAGCCGGGGCGACATTGACGGCCACTGACGCGGCGTTCGCGAGGCCATGAACGCGGCCACCTCCATGTGGCGGCTCACTGCGGCGTCGGGCCGAGGCCTGACTCTCGGCCGAGCGGTTCGAAGGCGCCGGGCCTGCGGAAACCGTGACCGCATAACTGCGGTGTTTTCGCTCGGCCTACCACGCTCATAGCACAGCGCTCCGGCGGAAATGCTTGACATGCAAGAGGCCGCTGGTTCGAATCCAGCGCCGCCCACCATTTACCGGTTCGTGCTCAAATTGACCGCTTACTGGCCGCGTACCTGCCCGCCGCCAGTTAGAGATTCGTTGGTGCCGGGAGCGGGCCGCGCGCCAGACGCGCTCGAGTACGCCATTGAAGCCGGGAGCGTGCGGAACGGCGTGCCGGCCGAAGCCGACCTCGGCATGCCGCTCAGCGTGGATCGCCGTGGCGAGCGCGTCGCAGACCGCGTCGAACGCCGCGCTCCAGTCGCCGGAGACGACGACTTTCGGACAGCGGAGCGCCGCGAGCTCCTTCACCGGGATGCTTGCGTGCCAGGGAGGTCGCTCTCGCATGATCGCTAGGACCGTGGCTCGCAGCGCGGGTTCGAACCGCGCCGCCAGCTCGTCGACGGCCGGCGTTCCCCGGGCGATGGCGAACGCGACTGGCTCGCTCACGACGAGTGGCCGGACTGCGTGCGGCCGGCGGGCCGCAGCGAGCAGGGCCGAGAGCCCGCCGTACGAGGTGCCTACGAGATGTGCGCCGTCGCCAAGAAGCTCGGCGATGTCTTCCGCGTCGAATTCGAAGCTCGGGTCGGCGTGCGGGCTGCGGCCGTACCCCCGGCGGTCGGGGATGACGAACGGGCCCGCCTGTCGCCGAGTGGCGGCGGGTGGGCCCGATGTCGCCGATCAGCGGTCGGCGCGCTTGGCCAGAGTGATCCAGCCCTGGACGGTCTTCTGGTTGACGCCGGCCGCCGCGCCGTGGCGCTTGCGGATCGTCTCGGTCAGCGAATCCGCGTTGCGGTGGGCAAGCTCCTTGACCGAGTCGACGCCGATCTTGTCCAGCATCGCCGTTCGCTTCGGTCCGATGCCCTTTAGCTTCCCGAGATCGTTCTTCATGCCACCCATTATGGAATCTCCTCACTGATATTGGTGGTCCGCTCAGCCTGCCAACTGGCTGGTGCACATCGGGCAGCGCCTGGCCGCCAACGGGATCTCGCTGCCGCACTCCGGGCAGGTCTTGGTCGTGGCCTCGGCCGGCCGTCGCAGCCGCTCCATCGGTTTCACCACGAAGAAGTAGATCGCGGCGGTGACCAGGACGAACGCGATCCGGGCGTTCAGGAATACCCCCGTACCGTACCTCGGCGCCTCCGGGGGTCGTCCAGACCAGCGTCGAGAAATCCGGCACACCGATTCAGGTCCAGCAAGGGTGTCAGGATGTCGCCGACGAACGAGGTCACGACGGTCGCGAACGCGCCGCCCAGCACGAAGGCGACGGCCAGGTCGACCACGTTGCCGCGCATAATGAAGTCACGGAACCCCTTGGGCATCACCTGTCCTCTCTTGCAGCGGGGGTCGCTCGCCCAGGCGCTGAGTATACGTACGGCTCGGGCACGCAGCGGTCGATCCGCGCACCGGTAGAAACGGGCATGAACCCAGCACATGATCGGCACATGACGATTGCCGACTATCCGACGCGACCTCCGCGTCTCGCCCCGTTCCTGGCCCAGTGGCACTCCATGAGCGAGCAGCTGCTGGCCAGGCTCTCCGGCATCGGCGACGCAGAATTCCTCTGGGAGCCGGCCCCATCGTCTGGACCGTCACCGGTCCAGCGGACGGCCGCACGCTTCCAACGGCGCGAGTGTGGGCTCCGACACCCTGTGCCGCTCCCCCGCGGACGATCGCCTGGTCGGTCGCTCTCCAGGTACGGTGCGCCCCATGCCTTTGGCATCGCACCACCGGGGCTCACCTTCGGCCAAGTTGCGCTCCAGGGCGCACGTATCACACATCATCAAGAACATGCCCTTCTCAGAGGCCACTCTTGCCAGTCGCTCCCCAATGGGATCCCCCTGACGCAGCGCAAAGGTGTTGTCATCAAAGAAAAACATGCCAACCACTTCGACGCCATGGGTGCCCGCTTCGAGCTGAGGCAAGATCATGCGCCCTAGTTTGTAGCTGGCAGAACGCGGCGTAGCAAAGATGTAAGCAATTTTCATCGGTGGAATCTCCTTGGATGAAGAGAGTTGAAGTCGAGATACGGCATGCCGCATCTCTGCCGAGATATAAGCTCACTCTTCAACCTAACCGCGCACAGCCTCGGTGTCCGCTCCTAACCTGCTCGGCCTCAGCGTCCTTCGAGGGGGCAGGCTTTGTAGAAACTGGATGGCCTCCTCGGCTGTGGCGCCTTCGACGACCTGGATTCCGGCGTGCACTGCAGGCCATGACGAATGTGGCCCCGGCCTCGCTCGCTGCGGTGCCTTCCCCACGGGATTGATGACCCCGTCTTCCATGACGGCCAACGCCAGGGGTGCGGATGGAGGTGATGCCATGTGGGAAGTGCTGTGCTTCTTCGCCTTGTTTGCGGTCAGCCATAGCGGTCAGCCATAGCGGGCTACTGAACGGCTTCCATTCGCTCGCGCGCCATCCGCACGTCGAGGAGCGCGTGCGCATGGCGCAGGGCGTCCTCGACCTCTTCGGGCCGCTCGCCCCGCGCGAACAGGAAACCCAGGTAGCGATCGCCCTCGGGCAGGGGCACCACCGGCGTCCCGAGTGGGATCGTGACGT
>JACCWY010000046.1 GCA_013697395.1 Chloroflexota bacterium
ATCACGTTGTTGACCCGCATTTGGCTCGTGCTACCATGGCGACGCGCGAGACTGACCAATGCGTCGGGGAGAGACGACTCGGGACGACCGGTTCGCAGGCTCGGGCAGTAGCGTCGCCCCACGACCACCCGTATGCGGAGTTGGACTCACTATTGCCTGACTTGCGACGGCTTTACCGCCGCTTCACCGATAGCCCTCTGCCGACCCGGGTCGTTGCCCACCTCACAGTCGTCAGCCTTGTCGTGGCCGCTTCGGCCACGGGATTCACGCATGCCCAGGCCGGCGGCAAGCCCGTCCCTGATGCGCATTCCCAGACCTCCGGCGGCTTCCCATCGATCGTCTCGACCGTTCGCGCCGCGGCTGCGTCCGCACCCGCGACCGCGAGCGAGGCGTACAGCCTGAGCGCGCTTCCCGCCGACATGGCCGAGACGCTCGACCGTGGGGCTCGCGCCCAGGTTCCCGTCCCCGTCGTGCTTCCGCCACCGATGCCGGTCGACCCCGAGGCGACGCCGCTGCCCGGCCCGAACAGCATCGGCCAGATCGCGACCGCGACCGGCCCGTCGACTCGCGCCGCCGCACCGGCGCCGGCAGCCGGCCGGCTGTTCTGGCCCGTCCCCGGTGGCTCGATCAGCCAGTACTTCCACGCCGGCCACCTGGCCCTCGACATCGCGGCGCCGTACGGGTCGCAGATCGTGGCCGCACAGTCCGGAGTCGTGACCTCTTCCGGCTGGCGCAACAACGGCGGTGGCTATGTGATCAGCATCGACCACGGCAACGGGGTCCAGACGGTCTACAACCACCTCGGCTCGCTGTGTGTCAGCTCGGGCGCGTACGTCGCGGCGGGCCAGGGGATCGGCGCCATCGGCTGCACCGGCATCTGCACCGGGCCGCCCGTTCACTTCGAGGTGATCGTGAACGGCATCGTCGACAACCCGCAGCGCTACTTCTAGCCTCGCACCCGCGCTCGATCCCAGCCGGCGGCGCCCGTCGCCGGCGTTGCTATGCTCAGCCCCGTGTTCGCTGATCGTGCCCGCATCCTCGTCTCCGGCGGCTCCGGCGGTGACGGCGCCTCGTCCTTCCGACGGGAGGCGCACGTCCCGCGCGGCGGTCCCGATGGCGGCGACGGCGGGCGCGGCGGCAGCGTGATCCTCCTGGTGGAGCCGGGGATGACCACGCTGGGGGACTTCAAGCGGCAGCGCCATTTCCGCGCCGCAGCGGGCGGCAGGGGTGCCGGGCGCAAGGCACACGGCAAGAACGGGGCGGACATCGTCATCCGCGTGCCGCCTGGCACGGTTGTGCGCTCGCATCCGGACGGTGCGTGGATCGGCGAGCTGCTCGAGGCGGAGACCCGCCTGGTCGTCGCGAAGGGCGGCCGCGGTGGCCGGGGAAACGTGTACTTCGCATCTGCCACGCATCGCGCGCCGACGCATGCCGAGAAGGGCACCCCCGGCGAGGAGGGCTGGGTCGAGCTCGAGCTGAAGCTGATCGCGGACATCGGCCTGGTCGGTGCTCCGAACGCCGGCAAGTCGACCCTGCTGGCCGCGCTGACCGAGGCCCGTCCGGAGGTGGGCGCCTACCCGTTCACGACGCTGACCCCGAACCTGGGCGTCATCGCATTCGACGAGGATCATCGGGCCGTGATCGCCGACGTGCCCGGGCTGATCGAGGGCGCCCACGAGGGAAAGGGCCTGGGCCACCACTTCCTGCGCCACGTCGAGCGGACGCGCGTGATCGTGGGCGTCGTGGACGGCGCCGCGCGCGAACCGGTCGAGGAGTGGCGGGCGGTCCTCGACGAGCTCAGGCTTCACGATCCCGCGCTGGCCGAGCGACCGATGCCGCTCGTCGTCACGAAGCTCGACCTGCCCGAGGTCGGGGAGCGCTGGCCCGAGCTGCGCGACGCGCTCCGCACCGACGCAGTCGAGCCGATGGCCGTCAGCGCCCACGACGGGACCGGCCTCGAGGTGCTGCGGCTCGCCCTCTCCGCGGCCCTGGCCGAGGCAGCCATCGCAGAGGCGGCGCAGCCGCCGGAGACCGAGATGCGGGTCCACCGCTTCGATCCGATGGCCGAGAGCTGGGAGGTGCTGGCCGAGGGCCACGACCTGCGGGTGCGTGGACGCCGGATCGAGACGACCGCCGCGCGAACCGACTTCGAGAATGCCGAGTCGCGCGACCGGTTCTGGCGGCTGCTCGAGCGGTTGGGGATCGACGTGGAGCTGCGCCGGCTCGGCGCGGGAACGGGGACCACCGTCCACATCGGCCCGGCTGAGCTCGAGTGGGGCGACGACGATTGAGCACGGTGCTCCTCGCCGCGCCAGAGGTCGCGGCGGCGCCGGAACGGACCGCTGCGATCGGTGACCGGCTGGGCATCCTCGGCGGCACGTTCGACCCGCCCCACGTCGGCCACCTGTGGCTGGCCTCACTCGCTGGCGATGCCCTCGATCTCGATCGTGTCCTGTTCATGCCCGCGGCACAGCCGCCGCACAAGGGCGGCCGGCTGATCACGC
Source organism: Chloroflexota bacterium (assembly GCA_013697395.1). GTDB lineage: Bacteria > Chloroflexota > Limnocylindria > QHBO01 > QHBO01 > JACDBZ01. The sequence continues at coordinate 2,505 of JACCWY010000046.1, forward strand.
GCGCGACCGATCGGCTGCTGATGACGCGCCTGGCGGTCCAGGCAGAACCGGACTTCGAGCTGTGCCCGATCGAGATGGAGCGGACCGGTCCCTCGTACACGATCGACAGCGTCGAGGAGCTGAAGCGCGCGTACCCGGACGCGCAGCTGTTCCTGGTCATTGCGTCGGACTCGCTGGCGCAGATCGACACGTGGCGTGAGCCGGATCGGCTCCTGGCCGAGGTCGAGTGGGTCGTGGGACCCAGGCCCGGCAGCGCGCTGCCGGATCGGTCGGGGCTGGAGGAGCGCTTCGGCACGGACGCCGCCAGGATTCACCTGCTCACCGGGCCGGCGCTCGACGTAAGCAGCTCCGAGATCCGGCGACGGGTGGCGGCCGGGCACACCATCCGCTACCTTGTGCCGCGAAACGTGGAGGAGCTCATCATCGATCGCGGACTGTACCGTCGTGGCTGACCCGGCGGCCGAAGAGAGGGTCGCCGACGAGCGGGTCGAGATCCCGGCCGATGCCGCCGACCTGGCCCACCGGATCGTCGAGATCGCCGCCGACAAGAAGGGCAACGATATCGTCATGCTGCGGACCGCGGAGCTGACCTCGATTGCCGACTTCTTCGTCATCTGCTCCGGCCGCAGCGACCGTCAGGTCTCGGCCCTCGCCGGCGCCATCGTCGATGAGCTGCGCGAAGAGGGGATTCGCCCCCTCGGCGTCGAGGGCCGCGAGACCTCGCGCTGGGTCCTGCTGGACTTCGGTGCGGTCATCGTCCACGTGTTCGGTCCCGAGGAGCGCGAGTATTACGGCCTCGAGCGCCTGTGGGGCAAGGCCGCCCAGGTCGTCCGCATCGTCTGACGCGTTGGCGCTGCACCTCGATCGCCCGTGCGATTCGGAGACGAGTGCGATCTCGACCGCTGGGGATGCCTTCCATTCCGCCGATGGTCGCCAGGCGCCCATCGTGTGGCTTGCTGAAAAGAGACCTACGCGCCAAAAGTACCGGGTCAGTCCGCGAGGGGTGGCCCATCGGTCCCATTGAGACGGTACCGCGCGATTCGCATCCTTCGCACATGCCTGACCGCATCCGTCGAACGCGATCGATCGAGACCTGCCGCTTCTGCAGCGGCGCCCTCCTGACGTCCGTGTTCGACACCGTCTTCCGCGACCCCGAGGCCGATGAGCGACTCTTCTTCGCCATCCCCGGCGCGCTGTGCGTGCCCTGCCGCCAGCTCTACGTCGACCAGCAGCTGATCGGGATCCTTGGCCTCGACGGGGCGCGCTGCACGTTCGCGATCGAGTCCGATCGGGTCCTCGTCACCGGCAACGCCGGCCATGCCGGCCAGGCGGGCCAGGCGCCCGCGGCGTAGCTCGCCTCCGGCACTTCCTTCGGCCTGGCTTCCCATCAGATATTCACCCTCGGACTCTTGGCGCACCTACCGGCGGCGACTCGCCGATCGTTTCCCATCAGATATTCACCCTCGGACTCTTGGCGCACCTACCGGCGGCGATGACGCCTCGAAGTCATAGATTTGCGAGGTTTCCGGCACCAAGCCGGCCCGAAGCGGCCATCTTTCGGAGCTAAGGGTCCCCCGGTGAATATCCGACAGGGACGCGGTGCACACCCGACCGTGGCGCCGAGTGCCTGGGCCGCACGCGGGCCGTGTGCTGCATCGCGTGCAAGCGACCGATGGAATCAGGAACCTTCAGATCCGCTTCGACCAGGCGGATCGATCTCGTCGATGCATCGCAAGTAGCGACCGCTCCGCTAGCCACGAGCCGCGAGAAGGTGCTCACCGAGCCAGGCGACCAGAGCCGGCTCCTCGCCCATCGCGTTCGACTTGATCGCCAGGTCCGCCTCGAAGAGGCCTGTCAGCATGGCTTCGAGCTCCTCGCCCCGGTAGCGCCGTGCGGCCTCCACCAGCCGCTCCGCCATCCGCGCGTTCCCGCGTGCGATCCGTTTCGCGATCTCGGTGGGAGGCGTTTTGGACGCCACCAAATCACGAGCCACGATCAGGTCGCTGACCCTGCCCGCCAGGGACGCAAGGATGCGCAGCCCGGGCTGACCCTCGGCCAGCGCCCGCCGCAACGCTTCAGCGGCAGCTGCCGGCTCCCGCCGGTCGATCGCATTGGTGATGGCGAAGACCGATGCCGGCCGGGTGTCCGCCGTCAACGCCTCGACGTCATCGACGCTGATCGCGCGGTCGCCCGCATAGGTCGCCAGCTTGCGCAGCTC